>CALLVY010000587.1 GCA_938015925.1 uncultured Saprospiraceae bacterium | reverse complement strand
TATTCGAGTCGCTTTAGTAGGATATACCAATGTGGGAAAATCTACGCTGATGAATCAATTGAGTAAGTCTGAGGTTTTTGCGGAAAACAAATTATTTGCCACCCTTGACACCACCGTCCGCAAAGTCGTATTTCAGACGATGCCTTTCTTACTCTCCGACACCGTTGGTTTTATCCGAAAACTTCCTCACCACCTCATCGAAAGTTTTAAATCTACCCTCGACGAAGTTCGCGAAAGCGATATCCTTTTGCACGTCGTGGATATTTCTCATCCGCAATATGAAGATCAAATCAAAACGGTCAGCAAAACCTTACAGGATTTGAAGGTAGAAGAAAAACCGACCTTGATGATTTTTAATAAAATCGATCGTTATCGAGAATTGTATTTTGATGATTTATTGGAGGACGAGACGAAAAAAGAAATCGAGGCGGAGTTGAAAGAAAATTTGAAGAATGAATTTGAGCACGATAATATTTTCATTTCTGCCCTTACCAAAGAAAACATGGATGGCATGCGAGAGGTGCTGACCAAACTGGTGCGAGTACAATATGAAATTCGCTATCCGTATCAGGCCAAAACTTGGTAATAATTAGTTACAAAACAACCAATTAAAAAGGATGAAATGCTGGCATTTTGTGTAACGCAGATTTCGCTGATTACGCAGAGTGACGTTTGATCGTAAAAAATCTGAGACATCTGCGAGAAACTTTATTTTTCATTCTCTACTTAAGCAGGTGTTCAAATTAAATCACATAATAACTTGAGCGACTTTTATTCTTATCCATCGTTAAAAAGCCCTGCCTTTGCCGGCAGCTACCGTGTATACATAAGTCGTGACATGAAATTTTGTAAATTTAACAAAAAAACAGACGAATGATAGAGCCAAACCAAGGAGATTACATAGGTTTATTCAGCGATAAACGCTTAGAAAAAAAGGGGCTCTGTTAGAAAGTCGCTTGGTGTCTTCTCAAAAAATTCAATTACGAAGTATCTCAAACAATAGGAATGAGGAAGTAAGTTTTGGTAGGTTGTTATGCAATGATCGGGTTGATGAAGGGGGAATTATCTTGTCAATAAGAAAAAGAACAGGAAAGCAGTGTGAAGGCAAGCATATTTTAAGTATCCAAGATACAAGTGAATTGCATTATAATCATCATAGCGGACGAATCAAAGATTATAGCGGATTGGGAGATGTGGGAAGGTGTCAATTGGGTTATTTTATACATCCTAGTTTAGCCTTTGATGCCAATGATGGTTCAGTAATAGGACTGAGCGATATCTATATCTGGAATAGAGATAGATACCGCCAAAGAGATACTAGTTTAAGAAGGCAAACAGCTATAGAAGAGAAGGAATCTTACAAATGGATAAAAGCGAGTCAAAATAGTCAGGAATGCTTAAGCAAAGCAGAACACATTACGGTTATACAAGATAGAGATGGAGATATCTATGAAGAATTTGTAAGCGTACCGAATGAACAAACGGATTTACTAATCCGAAGTAAGGTGAATAGGAAATTAGCGGATACGGATAAAAGTTTGTATGAATTGGTGGCAGACCAAGAAGCATGTGTAAGATACGAGCTTGAAGTGAAAAGGGATAATAAAAAGCGAAAAGCAAGAAAGGCGTTGATGGAAGTGAGGTACAAAAAAGTAAGGATAAAGTGCCCCGAAAATTTAAAAGCCTTAAAAAAGTATCCTGATTATGTTGAGTTGACGATAGTAAATGCTAAAGAATCAAAGGAGACTGTTCCAGATGGAGAAGCACCAATTGATTGGAAATTACTAACTACACATGAGGTCAACAATTTTATGGATGCCACTCAAATGGTATATTGGTATTCCTTACGTTGGGGTATTGAAGATTTTTTTAGATTATTGAAAAAGAAAGGGTTTGACTTAGAATCCTCAGAATTAGAAACCGGATATGGATTAAGAAAATTAGGTTTATTTACTATGCAAGCAGCGACTAAAGTAATGCAACTCAGACAAGCTAGGGATGAAGAAGCCCAAATTGCTACAGCTGAAGTATTTGATAAGCAAGAACAAAATTGCCTGGAAGATCTTTTACCAACATTGGAGGGGAATACGGAAGCATTAAAAAACCCTTACTCTAAAGAGCAACTTATTTGGGCAGCTTGGATCATTGCTAGGCTAGGTGGTTGGAGCGGGTATAGAAGTCAACGACCCGCAGGCCTAATAACTTTAAAAAATGGGTTACAAAAATTTGAGATGATTTATATGGGATGGCAAATTCAAAATCAAAAAAATAACTCTACTTAGCCTGTCACGACTTATGTATACACGGTAGCTTTGCCGGCAGGCAGGCCCGGAACCTAATAGCCGTAGCTCTTATGGTGAATGAGTGAACGATCCCAAGGGGTTGAGTATGACAATACTCAAAGTGAAGGAACCGTGACCACGGAAGGGTAGCACGCAGAGTGGGAGTAAAAGGCAATTTTTTAGCCATACTAAATTATTTGGCATAAAGTCTATTGTTTACTAATGCTTGAAAAATAATTTCTAAAAGAAACCAGTCACTAGCAAGTATTAACCCAAAATTATTCCTTAGTCAAGTATTCTCTAGCTCTTTGCTGGTTCAACCCCTTTTTTTTCCTGTTCAGGAAGTATTGTATTTTAACTATATCCTAAAATTTTATATTTATAAGGTAAAAATAAATGCTTAATAAATTGCCCTATGCAATTTCGAAAACCAACCCTATTATGAGGCCAGCTTTATCCTTTTTTTATATCCTCTTCATAGTTCTTTCCAGCTCCTTTTCTTTAGCAGCGCAATGTGATGCCTTATTCACCTTTGATCAAACGGACATCACCATTCAATTTACAGACCTGTCTACCTCTCCAGCCAATGACCCCATTGTTTCCTGGTTCTGGGATTTTGATGATGGAACTACTTCCAATTTGCAAAATCCACTTCATACTTTTCCTGATCCGGATCGGTACGATGTAGAACTGACCATCACCACAGCCGGTGGATGTACCTCTACCTTCGATATCAGAATTGAGATTTGTGTTCTTGGACTGACCGTCAATGTTGGCCAAAATTGCAATGGAAATAATGAAATTACCGTAAGTCTTACCGTTACGGATCTCTACGATAATGCTGATGAAATTGATATCGCCGTCGATGGCGTATTGATTCCCGGAAGCCCTTTTGATATAGATGCCTCCAATCCTGTTTTTGTAAATGTCGATGTGATCGGTGATGGACTTCAACATACCATTTCGATTACATCTGCCGACATCTCTACTTGTTTTACTTCCTATACTTTTACTGCTCCTGATTGTAGTTCCAATTGTTTTCTATCAAGTATGGATGTCAATGTTCAAGGTGGTGGCCTGCATGTCATTAATGTAGGCGATGATTTTTTTAGTCCCATTAGTACGACCATTGTGGTAGGCGATGTCGTGCGTTTCAACTGGATTGGCGATGGACACTCTACTACTTCTGATGCAACAAGTGGCCCGGATAGTTGGAATTCAGGAGTCATCGGAATTGGTTCTACCTATGAGGTTGATATTGTCAATCCCGGTGTTCATCTTTTTTATTGTATTCCACATGGTGGTCCTG
>CALLVY010000586.1 GCA_938015925.1 uncultured Saprospiraceae bacterium | reverse complement strand
ATTGTCCATCGCCTGATCATCAGGAGCGGGTAGTTCTTTTCGATTTATTTTTCCATTGGGCAAACGTGGAAATTCGGGAAGTGGTAGGATCGCAGCAGGAATCATATAATCGGGCAATTGCCCTTTGAGAAAATGCCGCAATTCTGCTAAATCTATCGTTTCCTGCTCCAACAGATAAGCAACTAAACGCAATTGTTGCTTTTGCCCGTCTTGCTCTTTTTTTTGCACAACAACCAATGCTTCCTGCACGCCCGGATAAGCTAAAATTACTTTCGAAATTTCTTCGGGCTCTACCCGAAATCCTCTGATCTTTACTTGTTCATCTACTCTTCCCAAAAACTCTATTCTACCATCTGCATGAAAACGAGCGAGGTCTCCGGTTTTATAAAGGCGCAGCGTTTTTCCTTCTAAGCTTGTTGTGATAAACTTCTCTGCACTTAGTTCTGGTCGATTGAGATAGCCATTGGATAAACCCAATCCTCCGATCAATAATTCTCCAGCGACTCCCACCGGAACTGCTTGCAACTGTTGATCTAAAATATAAACACTGGCATTCGGAATCGCCTTTCCAATGGGCACGAAGTGCTGGTCGCTGGCTGTGATTTTATGTGCAATACACCAGACGGTAGCTTCCGTAGGACCATATTCATTGTACAATTCCGTCTGTGGCATTTTTTCAAAATGCGCTTGCAGCAAAGCAGGCGGACAAGCTTCTCCGGCGACCATTACATTTCGCAAGGAGTTCAATAATTTTGTAGGACAATGTTGCAGAATGGTTTGGTAAAGCGAGGGCAATAATAAGGTGTGCGATACTTGATGTTGAGCGATCATTTCTCCCAAAACAAAAGTATCCTGTTCTATTCTTTTGGGTGGAATCAATAAATTCCCACCCGTGCAAAGCGTCCAAAAAATCCCTGCGACAGAACTGTCAAATGAAAAAGAAGACAGCAATAAAAAGCAGGAAGGATTACTAGGGTAAAAAGAAAAACGAGCAGCGGTAGAATGCAAAAGATTGCCATGAGAAATGGGAACGCCTTTGGGTTTTCCGGTACTTCCCGAGGTGTAAATAAAATAAGCCAAATCGGTTGATTGAACTTCTGGTAAAACTAAAGTGTCCTTCCTTGGTTCCAGAATCGCAGCATCGATATCGATGATTTTTGCACTGGTGAAACTTAACTGCTCTTTGAGATCGGAAGTGCTGAGTACCAATGCGGCGCCAGAATCCTGCAACATGTATTCGATACGCTCTGCCGGATATTCCGGGTCGAGTGGGAGGTAAGCGGCGCCAGATTTTAAGATGCCGACTAAGCCGACAATGAGTTCCACACTTCTATTGGTGTAAAGTCCAAGGGGTTGGTTGGCTTTGGTGTTTTGTTCGAGTAACTTGGCTGCTATCGCATTGGCTTGTTGGTTGAGGTCGGCGTAGCTAAGTTGCTTGTTTTGATGAGTAACCGCGATTTGCGTTGGATGCAATCGCGCCATTTCCTCTATTAAATGGTGAATGGCTTTTTGTGGAGGAAGCGCTTGCTGGGTATTGTTCCAGTTGATTAATAGTTCTTGCTTTTCCTCGGAAGAGAGCAATGGTATTTTGGCAAGGCTTGGATTGCTTTGCTGGCTGGTAGCATCTAAAATGATTTCTAAATGTTGCAGCATCCTTTGAATCGTGTCTTCACGGAAAAGACTTTGGGCAAATTCTATGTTTAGTTCGATCTGCTCGTTTTGCTCATTGGCAAAAAGGGTGAGGTCAAATTTTGAAACTTTTAAGTTGATGCTTTCTTCTTCGATCTGTAAATCCTCCAGATCGTAGCGGTGATTATTGGCGCCATTGTAAACGAACATGACTTGAAAAATCGGATTGCTATTTTCGTGTCGTTCTGGCTGCAATATTTTGACCAATTCCTCGAAGGTCATGTTCTTGTGACTTAGGGCATCCATGGTGGTCTGTTTGACCTGGTCGATCAAATCGTGGAAGGACATTTCTGCGGAGAGCGCGGAGCGCAACACGAGGGTCTCGTTAAAGAAGCCAATGAGTTTTTCCAATTCTACTTTATCGCGCGTGCTGAAAGGACTTCCGACCAGAATGTCCTTTTGTCCGGTATAGCGGTAGAGTAAAACTTTTAAGGCACTGAGGATGATTACATAGTTGGTGGTCTGATGTGCTTTGGCTAGCTGGCGGATTTGTTGTGATAAACCTGCGGAGAGTTTTTTGGATAAAGAGTTGCCTGTGAAATTGGATTTTTTGGGTCGTTTGAAATCGCTTGGTAGTGCCAGTATCGGCAGGTCTCCTGCTAATTGGTTTTTCCAATAGTCGATGTCTTTGGCATTGGTGACTTGGGTGCTTTTCCAAAAGGCATAATCGGCGTATTGGATTTTTAATTCCGGAGAAGAAGCATCCAAAGCTGCCAAGCTGGCTTTATAATGAGCAAACCATTCTTGGTTGAGTAAAAGCAAAGAGGATCGATCACCAATGATATGGTGCATTGATAATACCAGCGAATGTTTTTCTGCCGAAAACTTTAATAAAGCAATCCGAACCAAGGCATCATGGGCCAGATCAAAACCTTTTAAACAAATTTCCTGGCTAATGACTTTCGCTTTCTCTTCCGCTTCTTTTGTGGAAAGGGAGCTGAGGTCAAAATGTTGAATGTCGAGAGGAGTTTGGGTATTGATTTTTAACTCTAAGCTTTTTTCGCCTTCAATAAAATTGGTTCTCAGGATTTCGTGGCGATCCAGGAGGAATTGAAAACTTTTTAATAATTGTTCGCGGTCTAGTTTTCCTGTGAACTGATAAAGATGTCCATATTGATAAAAAGAATTTTCCGGGTAGCGTTTTTGCAGCAACCAAAGTCGTTGCTGTCCACTACACGGAAGGGCAGTCTGATCCTGTGGTCGTGGTAGAATCGCATTAGAACTGGTTGTTTTATTTTTGCGATTTTTCCATTGACTGAGGATGGAAGGTTTTCCCGTATTCTTTTTTTTATCTGAAGACATGCTGCTGTTGCTTGAATTTTTTTAACCCAAAATAGCATTATAAGCATTCCAGAAATAAGCACCCAATGGCAAGTCTACTTCAAAGCCTCTTTCTACAAACCAATACAGGGAAATAAAAATCAGCAAAGCAGAACCATAAGTGATCAACTGTGGATATAATTTATGTTTGCGAATGAGGTAGAGGATCGGGAAGATCATACAAATGATCAAAACCTGACCGAGTTCTACGCCAATATTGAAACCCAATAAAGATAAAACCATATAATCGCCTCCCAAGCCTTTTTCTCCTAAAACACTCGCGAATCCAAAACCATGAAACAAACCAAAGCCAAAGGCAATGATCCATTCTTTGCTTTTGAAAATAGGAGTGATGTTGTGATAAGCAGCCAGTCCAATGGATAAAGCAATGATGGATTCTACTACTCTGGAAGATAGATTGATGATGTTTAGCGAAGCTAAGGCTAAGGTAATAGAGTGGGCGATGGTGAAAAACGTGATGATTTTTAGGATGTAAAAAAAGGCAGACTTAAAGTCGTCGACTGGCATCCAGGAGCCTGTGGCAAATCCTTGTTCATCCTTTCTACGGCGAACTACTGCGGGAAGAATCAAAGCCACGATAAACAGAATGTGATCGAGTCCAATCCAAATATGCCAAATTCCTAGTTTGACCAAAGCGACAAAACCTTTCCAGAGCGAAGCATCTTTTAGCGAAAGTTCTTGCTTGGTATTGTTTGGGCTATAGATGTTGGCGACCAAAGCTTCATTGTCTACAATTCCTGCTTTCCAGTTGTGTTCCACGATGAGCATTCCTCGGTGTTTGTCGTCTTTGTCAAACAAAACTTGATAACCAATATCTATGGCGTCCGGAACTTTATTGACACCAGTCAATTGAAAATGAAATCTTACAAAATCCTCCATTTCTTCCAAATGCAAAATAGTGGGTTCTTCAAATTGGACACTATATTTTTCAGTACCCGCCTCGAAAGAAGAGCGACTAATAAGGTAGGCTTGAATTTGCGACAAATGAGGTGCGATATCTTCCATGCTCATTACGTCAGGAAGGTTTAATCCCAGCGCTTTATTCATATCCTTGGCCGTCATTTCATAACGACCACCAATTGCTTCTTTGTAAATTCTTAAGTATAAATAACTTTGGTCTGGAGAGTGGGCCTGACTGGTAGAAGGCAAGAGGAAAAATAAAATAAAAGCAAAAGGTAAAAGCTTGGTGATTGGCGAGAGTTTCGATTTCGATTTCATAAGACTAGTTGATCGTTTTGTTTTATGGTTTTTGTTTTTCGATTTTTTAGAAGTGGCAATCTTTGATTTTAAGATAGCTCTACCATTATTTTAAACTTATCATCAGTAAGCATCAACGTTTCATAAGTACCTTGGGTAAGTATTTTGCCTTGGTCCAAGACAAAGATACAATCCGCATGTTTGATCGTAGATAAGCGGTGAGCGACAATAATTGTAGTAATGTCTTTGGGCAAAGATTTGAGTGACTCTATGATGGATTTTTCTGTAATAGAATCCAATGCACTCGTAGCTTCATCGAGGATGAGTACCGAAGGGTTGGAATATAAAGCACGGGCGAGTCCCAATCTTTGTCTTTGTCCGCCACTGAGTCTTACTCCTCTTTCGCCAATTCCTGTTTGGAATTTTTTAGGCAATTGTTTTTCAATGAAATTATAGATTCCAGCCATTTTCGTTACCTTTTCTAGTCGTTCCAAATCAATTTCCTCTTCTTTTACCCCCATCACGATATTGCGCAATACGGTATCATCAAAAAGAAAAACTTCTTGTGGGACATAGGCCAAATTGGCTCGCCAGGATTTGGTGTTTTCTTTGGAAATGGGGATTCCATCTATGTTGATGCCACCATCACTAGGATGCAATAAGCCAACCACCAAGTCGACTAGCGTTGTTTTTCCAGAACCCGTGGAACCGATAAAAGCAACGGTTTGTCCTTTCTCGATTTGGAGGTTTAGATTTTTTATGACCTTGGAATCCATATTGTCATAGGCAAATTGCAGGTGATCCAATTCAATACTATGATTCAATTCCATTGGTACAATAGGCGGGCTAAGCTGGTCGGTGTATTTTAAACTATAAACCAAATCATCATGTAAATTGTGTAATACTGGAAAATTATGTCGTAATTTTGCCGCTGCTGCAAAAGCTTTTTGTAGCGCAGGTAAAAGTCGGTAACCAGCTACAGCGTATAAACTGAGTCGTGGAATGGCCGATTGGATATTTCCAGAATTGATATAAAGATATATGGTGATGATAAGTATGCTTCCAAAAGCCATAAATTCGAGAATATAGCGCGGAGCCGCTAATACTAAATTGTATTTTGGTTGTACATTGCAAAATTCTTTGGAAGCATAATGGAAGCGATCATAGAAAAAATCTTGCTGATTGTAGACCATCACCGTCTTGATGCCGTCGAGTAATTCTTGCAAACTTTTAAAGCGCAGCAAGTTCATATTGATTCGATGTTCGCCAACTCTTTTTAGGAAATTTTTCTGAGAAAGATAAATCAAACCATAGCAAGAACCCAATCCCCCAAACATAATCAAGGCAATTTTAGCATCGACTTTTAGTAGTAATACAAAAATGATGATCGACACAAAAGCTCGCGAGAAAAGTTCGATGATCGGAATGATTACTCCTCCCGTAAGGCTATTGACCTCGGAGATAATATAAGTTCTTAGATCTGCGGTGTTGGTGGTGAGGTAGTATTTATAAGGCTTGTCCAGGTAGGTTTTTAGTAAACGGACGCTGAGATTGTGGGCGATGCCCCACGAATATTTATATTGCAGCCAGGCGGTAAAGATGCCAAAGCCGTTGGTGAAAGCCAGAAGGATGAAAATCCCGATACCAAAATAAATAAGCATCTGCCGTAAATCTTCAAAACCAAAGAATTCATAACCTGCCATTAGCCAAGAGCTCTGGTTAAGAGCATCGGGTTCGGCGATCAACTGCATAAAAGGAAGAATGGAGGCGACGCCAACTACTTCGAGGAAGCCAGTGATTAGTATAGCGACAGAAAGCCAAAAGAATTTTAGTTTTTCTGTCTGGTTGAATATGTTGAAAATCTTTTTGATAGCTCTCTCGTGTTTTTTGGTTTTGTCTCAATATAGAACGTACAATAATACAAGTTGTGAATTATTTGCCATAAAAATTATTTACTTATGACAGCTAACAGTTACATTTGTTGTAAGACTTGCCTAAAGATATACGAAACTCTGCTTAATATTGGATTTTCTAATGTGAAGTAAAAAAAATATCCTGAACATTGTGTAAGAACTGATCCAGATTCTTACCTTTCTACGTAGATACTTTAAACATCTATTACAGAATGTTGTTTAGTAAAAAAAATAACTATTTCAACCCCAGAAGTAAAATGAAACGAATTGCCTTTTTCTTTTGTAGTATTGTTTTTCCTGTTTTTCTCTTTAGTCACTCGCTTACAGGAAAAGTTGTCAATTATGCAGACCAACCAATTGTAGGCGCCTACCTACTCCTACTCCAGTCAGACCTCCATACTCATACTGATGAATTTGGAAAGTTTACTTTTCAAGATGCACCCCTTGGTGATTCCCTTCAAGTTTTACACTTGGGATATGAAACCTACCATATGATAGTAGAAGAGGTAGAAGAAGAAATTATTATCAAATTGACGGAGGCTATTTTTGAACTAGGGGAGATTGTAGTAGGGCAAAATGCAAAGACCGTAAATATTATTTCCAGAATTGATATTGAATTAGCACCGGTCAATTCTTCTCAAGATGTACTAAGAAAAGTTCCTGGACTTTTTATTGGACAACATGCCGGAGGTGGTAAGGCAGAGCAAATATTTTTGCGTGGCTTTGATATTGATCACGGAACGGATGTTAATCTTACGGTAGATGGTATGCCTGTTAATATGGTGTCGCACGCTCATGGACAGGGCTATGCCGACTTGCACTTTGTTATACCCGAAACCATAAAAGAAATTGATTTCGGGAAAGGTCCTTATTATGCGGATAAAGGAAATTTTGCGACCGCTGGCTATGTAGAGTTTGCGACCAAAGACGAACTGGAAGAATCCCAAATCGGATTGGAGTTTGGTAGCTTTAATAGCTTTCGAACGGTTGGACTTTTAAAACTATTAGACAAGGAAAACCAGAACGCTTATATCGCTGCTGAATATATGTTGACTGATGGTCCATTCGAATCTTCCCAAGAATTTTTGAGAAATAATATCATGGGGAAATACCATGCAAAATTAGGAGATTTTGGACATATCTCTTTTGTAGCCTCTCACTTTACAAGTAAATGGGATGCTTCTGGACAAATCCCGGAAAGGCTTGTAGATCGTGGGACTATAACTAGGTTTGGAGCCGTAGATGATACAGAAGGCGGTAAAACTGGACGAACCAATCTTGCCTTAGATTTGAATCAAGTAGTTGATGACAATACTTTCCTGAAACATAGATTATTCTATTCTTTCTACGATTTTGAATTGTATTCCAATTTTACTTTTTTCCTAAATGATCCCGTCAATGCCGACCAAATCCGACAAAAAGAAAAACGTCAGATTTTTGGTTTTGAAAGTTCTTGGAATAGATCTTCATATGTAAAAAACGTCAGCTTGCTAACTCAATTAGGTATCGGTTTGCGAAGCGATGATATTGATGGTAATGAACTCTCTCGAACTCGTAATAGAAAAACGACGCTTAGCAATATTCAACTAGGAGATGTGGATGAAAAAAACCTTTATGCTTTTGCCAGAACGGAAATTGATATGGGGAGTTTATTAATAGAACCTTCTGTTCGATTTGACTATTTTAAATTCAATTACTTGAATAGTTTAGACTCTCTTTATAATAATCAAACCTTGAGTAAAGGAATTGTTTCTCCTAAATTGAATATGATTTATAATTTGGATAATTCCGTTCAACTCTTTCTCAAGACAGGAGTTGGTTTTCACTCCAATGATGCTCGGGTCGTATTGGAACAGGATAATAAATCTATTTTGCCTGCCGCTTACGGCGCAGATTTAGGGACGATCTTCAAACCTGCCAAAAGAGTATTTACCACCATCGCACTTTGGTACCTTTTCTTAGAACAAGAATTTGTCTACGTTGGTGACGAAGGTGTTGTCGAACCAAGTGGGAAAAGTAGAAGACTAGGAGTTGATTTTGGTTTGCGTTATCAAATTTCTGATTTTCTCTTTTTTAGTGGAGACTTTAATTATGCTTTCGCGAGAAGTGTAGAAGAACCGGAAACGGCCAATCGCATTCCATTAGCACCTGTGCTTACTTCCACGGCCTCGCTAAGTTATTCGAAAAATAATTTTAGTACGGGACTACAAATGCGCTACCTCGGCGATCGCGCTGCGAATGAAGACAATAGCATCGTGGCAAAAGGATATCTTATTGCGGATTATAATATCAGTTATGATATAAAAAATATCAATTTTGGTATTGCTATCGAAAATCTTTTCAATCAGGAATGGAACGAAACGCAGTTTGCCACAGAATCAAGATTGTTTGATGAACCTGTGAGCGTAGAAGAAATTCATTTTACGCCGGGTACTCCATTTGCTATCAAGGGGATCATGAAATATAAATTTTAATCTTCCTCGTTTTTCCACACGTGAGATGTGGGTACGAATCAATTTTAAAAAGCAAATCAAGCAATTAAATCTTAAGTTTGTTGATTTTCTTTAATTCGTTAAGCAGCATACTAAACAGAATATATGGATTTCTCCTGGCCCGAAGAGTATCTGGATTACAAAAAGCAAGTCACTCAATTTGCGAATACCGCATTGAACGAAGGTGCCGTAGAACGTGATGCTTCCCAAGAATTCCCCAATGATCTCTGGAAAAAATGTGCTGCTTTCGGCATCCAAGGCCTGGCATTACCCAAAGCCTATGGAGGTACTTTGGAAGAAGTCGACTTTATGAGAGCCATGCTGGCCATGGAAGGTTTTGGCTATGGTTGCCCAGATAATGGACTCGCTTTCGGGCTCAATGCACAAATGTGGACGGTACAAACGCCAATCTTACACTTTGGCAACGAAGCACAAAAAGAGAAATTCTTGCCCGCTATGGCAAGTGGTGAAATGATCGGAGCCCATGCACTGACAGAACCCAATGCAGGTTCAGATGTTTTTAGCATGGAGATGAGTGCCGAAAAAGTAGAAAACGGCTATTTGCTCAATGGCAAAAAATGCTTGATCACTTTTGCTCCGATTTGTGGTTTTGTTTTGGTCTTAGCCAAATCTAATCCCAAACTAGGAAAATGGGGCGTCTCTGCTTTTTTAGTTGAAAAAAATACCCCCGGATTCCACCAAAGCGAACGAAAAGATAAAATGGGCATGCGCTGCATCCCCATCGGCGATTTGGAATTTGAAGATTGTTTGGTTCCTACAGAAAATTTATTGGGCAGTGAAGGATTAGGTTTTAGTATCCTCAACCATTCTCTCGAATACGATCGTTGTTGTATCTTGGCCAGCCAATTGGGGACCATGGAACGCCAATTGGAAGAAGCAGTCGCTTTTGCCAAAAAACGCATTCAATTTGATCAAGCCATCGGAAAATTTCAATCCGTCTCGAATCGAATCGCCGACATGAAATTGCGACTAGAAACTTCTAGATTACTTTTATATAAAACCGCCTGGATAAAACAACATGGCGATTCGGCAATGATGGAAGCCGCCTTATTGAAATTGCACATGAGCGAATCTTTCATTACTTCCAGCCTCGACACCATGAGAACCTTTGGTGGCAAAAGCTACCTAAGCGACAATGGCGTAGAACGAAATCTAAGAGACGCCATCGGAGGGGTACTATACGCCGGTACTTCTGATATCCAACGCAGCATCATCGCAAAGCTTTTGGGCTTGTAGTTTTGCTTCGCATCTTAGTACACTAGAATTTATTCTAAATAATTTAGTATGGCTAAAAAATTGTCTTTTACTCCCACTCTGCGTCGCGTCCTCGCCATAATAGCTACGGCTATTAGGCTCCGGTCGCTTCTTGATTGGAAGTAAAATCCTTCATTTTTATCTCATAAAACCATTTTAGAATAAACTCTACTGTAAATTAAATTCTTTCAAATTTTGATCGAGCCTGCCGGCAAAGGCAGGCCTGAGATTAAAAAATCATATGGTATTATCCCTCGAAAAAGGAATCCTAGGTTTAAATAAAAAAAGAATCTCAAATCGAAAAGCAGTACTTAATTTATTCATTCATTAACCAAGAATTCTACACACTACGTGGTCTACCTATTCCCCCACATCATTACCCAATCCGCCGCTCGCTTCCCCGAGCGCGAATCCTTCAAGTGCGGTCAACAAGCATTGACCTTCCGGGAACTAGAGGTAAAGATGAATCAGGTAGCCAACGTTCTACAAGACTGTGGCGTAAAAAAAGGCGACCGAGTAGGCATCTACCTCAATCGAAGTATCGAAACCGCCATTGCCATTTATGGAATTCTAAATGCCGGCGCCGTCTACGTCCCTTTAGATCCCAAAGCACCGCCCACACGAACGCGCTTCCTTCTCCATGATTGTGGCATCAAAGTAGTAATCACCAATCCGTCTCAAAAACGGAACCTGAAAAAAGTGATGGAAGAAGGCCATGATTTACAAACGCTTATCGGTCTTAAAGAAGACTTAGCGATTCCAACTATTTCTTGGGAAAAAGTTTATCAAGCTTCCGAAGAGTATACTCGACCCTTTGCTTTGGTAGAATATGATTTGGCTTATATTTTATACACCTCCGGTTCTACTGGCGACCCTAAGGGAATTATGCATACGCATGCCAGCGGATTGAGTTATGCGCGATTATCTGCCGATTTGTATAAACTCACAGAGGAAGATAGATTTGGTAATCACGCACCTATTTATTTTGATATTTCAACCATCGGTTATTTTGCCGCACCATTGGTAGGGGCGAGTACGGTGATCGCTCAAGACGCTTATGTTGTTATGCCTGCGAGTCTGAGTCAGCTTTTGGAAAAAGAAAAAGTGACCGTTTGGTATTCTGTTCCTTTGGCATTGATACAAATGTTGGAAAAGGGATTATTGGAAGAACGAAATTTAGAATCCTTGCGCTTGATCATTTATGCTGGCGAAGCTTTTCCTCCCAAATATTTACGTCGATTAATGCAGCAATGGCCCCATGCTCGCTTTAGTAATTCTTATGGCCCAACCGAAACGAATCAATGCACTTATTATAACCTGACGGAATTGCCTTTGTCGGATGATCCCATTCCAATTGGACGAGCACTCAAAAATATAGAATGCATCGTTTTAGATGAAGCAGACGAAGAGGTAGCGCAGGGAGAAGTTGGAGAATTATTGGTGAGAGGAGTGACGACGATGAAAGGTTATTGGCAAAATCCAACACTTTCGTAACAATCTTTTTTTAGTAAAAAAAGAGAGACTGGGTTGGAAGACGTTTATTATCGAACAGGAGATTTAGTGAGGATGGATGCCGCTGGAGAATTGCACCTCATTGGCAGAAAAGACCATCAGGTAAAGATACGCGGATACCGAGTGGAGTTGGGAGAAATCGAAGCACACCTGGTGAGTCATCCGAAAGTTTCGGAAGCCGCAGTATTTACCTCCAGAGCAAATGATACCATGTTGCAAATGGAAGCAGCGATTATTCCCAATACACCCGAAGGAATTAGTCGGGAGGAATTACAGGTTTTTTTAAAAGAAAAATTGCCATTATATGCCATTCCGGAATTGATGACTTTTGTCGCCTCTTTTCCTCGGACGGCAACGGGAAAAATAAAACGCTCTGCTTTAAAGGAGCAATTGAAAATAAAAGAATCGTAAGGGTATTAAAAAAAATAACTCAACTTTTGGGCTTGAATAAATAGCCTGAAAGGCTAAGACTCCAAAACCAGGGGCATCGCCCCTGGGAATTCAGAGAATTGAGATGCAGCCTGAAGGGTTGCGACCCTTGATTGGGTCAAATGAGTATTTTAGAAAAAACATTAGTAAGAGCCGCAGCCCTACAGGCTGAATAGTTAGATCATAGTTGAGAATAAAACTCGAAAATTATTTAAGGATTAAATATGAACGAAACGATAATCAATTTCATTATTGAAAAATTACATGATGGTCGCGCTGACTTAGAAATCAGTCCAGAGGATGACTTACTGGGATCGGGTTTGATTGAATCCATGGCGATGATGCGTCTTATCGCATTTATAGAAGAAGAATACAGCATTAAAGTAAGTCCTCAGGAAATGACGATTGAAAACTTTATGACCGTAGAAGCTATGGTTAATTTTGTCAATCGAGTGAAGAATTAGGAATTAGATTGCTTTGATAATTCTAAGACAGAAAACCAAAGAATCACTAAGCGGATTAAATAAAAACAGAGACTTGGAAGCAAAATATTACGACCTAACCAGGAGCCAGTTATTGATGTGGATTGGACAGCAAATGAGTCCGGATTCACCCATGTATAATATGGCGCTGACTTTTGAATTGACCAGTGCAATTGAAGTGCCTCAATTTCAAAAGGCTTTTCAAAAACTAATGGAACAATGCGATGTCATGCGTACTGTTTTCCTAAACCAAGATGGGCAAGCCCAACAAAAAATCACCAGCCAATTTACGGGTGATTTGACTGTTTTAGATTTTTCTTCCCAAGTCGATCAAGAGCAGTTTGTAAAAGATTGGACGGAGCAGCGGAGTCAAAAAATATTCGATATCTCTACCTGTTTATTTGATTCCGTTCTGATCAAATTATCAGAAGAAAAATACCTCTGGTACCTCAATCAACACCATTTGATCACCGATGCCTGGGCAGTCACCGAACAATACGGATTGCTTGGCCGGATTTATCAACAACTAAACCAAGGCCAAAGCCTTGACGATATTTCCACTCCGAGCTACGCCGATTACATCCAATACGAAGCACTCCAGGCGACCAATCCCGACAATCAAAAAAACATTGCCCATTGGCAAGAAAAAGCAAAAAACCTGCCCGATCCACCCGCTTTTTATGGCCGCTCCAATCGCGAACTAAATAGTCATTCCGAAAGAATAAGCATCACGCTTAGTAAGGAAAAATCAGATGCCCTTCGGGCCTTGACGCAAGAATCCGATTTGCGTTCCTGGACCCAACACTTGTCTTTGTTTTCTGTATTTTCTACACTTCTACTGACTTATATTTACCGGGTCACCAACCAACAAAAACTAGCCATCGGAACGCCTGCACACAATCGTTCCACTACGGCCTTTAAAGCCACGCCTGGTTTGTTTATTGAATTGTTTCCAATGGCGGTAGACTTGAGTCCGGAGGATAATTTTAGCACTCTTTATCAAAAAGTTCGAAACGAAGCCATGGAGTTTTTGCGCTACGCGCAAGCAGGGATAAGTAGTCCCGAACTCAACCGAGGATTCAATGTGGTTTTGAATTATATCAATGCGAATTTAAAGGAATTTAATGGCCAGACGGCGGTCTCCAATTGGGTTCATGCCGATCATGCCGATCCCGGTCATCACTTGAGATTACAGGTTTATGATTTTGATGATTCGGGGTGTATTGAATTGGGATTTGATTTGAATACTGCGGTCTTTGACAAACAACAAAGAGCAGAAACCCCTCAACAGTTTTTACAATTGTTCGATAGTTTTATTGCCGATCGTTTTCAAAATATTGGGAAACCTTCTTTGCATTTAAAAGATACTATTTCCTTTACCCAAGCCGAAGAAAATTCAGCGATTGATACGACCGTGACGGTCAATGATTTGTTTGACCAACAGGTGAAAAATCTTGCACCGGAAAGCATCGCCTTAAAGTATGGTACCAAAACGCTGACTTACCAAGAGTTAGATCGACATGCCAATCAATTGGCGCATCATCTGATCAAGAGTGGTTTGGAAAAAGGAGGCCGAGTGGCGATTGTATTGGCTCGCTCTCCCGAATTTATTATCAGCGTTTTAGCAACGCTAAAAGCAGGTGGTGTTTTTATTCCCATTCCTACAAATTATCCATCTGGAAGAATCATTGGAATCCTGGAAGATGCGCAGGCAAAATTGATTCTCAGTAATTCTGTTTATTCGTCAAAGCTGCGCGTTACTTTTAAAAACTTGATCGCACTGGATAAGGAAGCTGCTTTTATTCAACAGCAATCCATAGCAACTCCCGAAATCAAAAGTACGCCAGAGGATTTGGCTTATATGATTTATACTTCTGGCTCGACTGGAAAGCCCAAAGGCGTGATGCTTGCTCATCGCTCATTGACCCATTATATTCAATGGGCCAAACTAAATTATACCGAAGGTTTTAAGCCCGTTGTTCCCTTTTTTACAGCAGTTGGTTTTGACCTGACCATTACCTCTTTATTTCTTCCGCTGATTTGTGGAGGAACACTCATCGCTTATCAGGAACCCGAAACGGGCCCAGACTTGGCTTTGCTAAAAGTGCTGGAAGAAAATCAAGTTAATTTGATCAAATTGACTCCTTCTCATTTAGCTCTTATACAAGGAGGAAAGTACGCCGACTCGCAATTGAAAACGATGATTGTGGGTGGAGAAAATTTTAAAACGGATCAAGCAACATTTGTCCAAAGTAATTTCTCCAAAAGCCTAAAAATATTTAACGAATACGGCCCTACAGAAGCAACAGTAGGTTGTGTGGTTCATCAATATGATGCTGCCGCAGATGCCACACTTGCTTCGGTTCCCATTGGTCGTCCGATTAGTAACACGAGTCTTTATATTCTCGATGATTTTGGCAATCCAGTTCCGGAAGGTGTAATTGGCGAATTGTATATCGGTGGTTTGGGTTTGGCCAAAGGATATTGGAATCAACCAGACTTGACGGCCACACAATTTATCGATCATCCCTTTGAAGAAAATGCTCGTTTGTATCGCTCTGGCGATTTGGTGCGGATACAAGCGGAGAAAGGACACCTGGAGTATTTTGGGAGAAAGGATTTACAAGTAAAAATCAGAGGTCGTCGTGTGGAGCTGGCAGAGATAGAACAAGTCTTGCAAAACTTTCCAGGAGTAGGGCAGGGGATTGTAGAACTGAGAGAAAGAAAGAGAACTCGAGTATTAGAAGGAGTGCATAATTGTGTAGAATGTGGTTTGCCATCGACCTATCCAAGTTCCACCTTTAATGAAGAAGGCGTTTGTAATTTATGCCAATCTTTTACAAGTTACCAACAAAAAGTTAGCAAGTATTTTAAAACCAAAGAAGACCTCAAAAGCTTATTTGACAAAACCTTGTCGAAGCAAAAAGGAGACTACGATTGTCTGGTATTATTAAGTGGTGGAAAAGATAGTTCTTATGCCGTTGCGCAAGTAAAAGAAATGGGCATGAAGGTCTTGGCCTTTACGCTCGACAATGGTTATATCTCCGAAGAAGCCAAAGACAATGTGAGAAGAGTGGTAGCCGATTTGGGCGTAGATCATGTCTTTGGAGAAACCGATGCGATGAATGCGATTTTTGTGGATAGTTTACAGCGG
>CALLVY010000585.1 GCA_938015925.1 uncultured Saprospiraceae bacterium | reverse complement strand
GGTATATAAAAAGGAGAATGGAGATTATAAATTAGCATCTTTATCTTTTACGAAATTATTGGAAGGAGGTAAATAAAAAAAGAAGGCAGTCGACAATATTAAGGGCTGATAGTCGTGGCCACGCTCGACGATCAGCCCTTGTTGAATAAAGCGGATTAATTATTTGACTTTGGAGTTCCGATTTAGACAAGCAGAACGCTTAAAGTGATTTGATGTTCCCAGAGTCATCGATTTTTTTGTCGACCTATTAGACTTAAAAGAAATCGGCTTCATCATCAAAAGACAAATCAAAAATGGCGCACCCACTTTTCATGCCGCCAACCTACTCAAATTATATTATTACGGATATTCCAATCGTGTCCGATCCTCCCGAAGACTCCAACGAGAAACCATCTAGTTAAACTTTATAGCAGTTTTCTATTTTCAAATCATAACAATACATTTACATTAGTCAAAAAATAGCGACGCTTATAAATGAATTATAAAACTTTTGACGTATATTTCGATTATCAAAAGCACCGGCGGGAGGTTTTTTCACAACCTGATGTTGTAGCCAATTAAAAGAAAAATCATTGAAAATTCAAAGTCAATTCGTAGAAGCCCTGATAAAGAATAGTAGAAAATGAGCAACGATCTCCCTATATCATCATCCAACAAATCCATTGCGGTTCTCCCTTTTGTTAATATGAGTGCCGACCCTGAGAACGAATACTTCAGCGATGGCATTACTGAAGAAATAATCAACGCCCTAACCACCGTGAAGGGCTTGAAAGTCATTGCTCGCACCTCCTCTTTTGCATTTAAGAATAAAAATATAGATGTGCGAACCATTGGTGATCAGTTAGGGGTAAGTACTATTTTGGAGGGGAGCGTCCGGAAAGCCAAAAACAGGGTTCGTATTACAGCGCAGTTAATCAGTACTAATGACGGCACTCACTTCTGGTCAAAGAATTTCGATCGGGAATTGGAAGACATATTTGCAGTCCAAGATGAAATAAGTTTACAGATTGCTGACCAGATCCGGGAAAATTTTGGTCACCTCAATATTCAGGAACATCTAATTAAAGAGCCTACACAAAATATAGAGGCCTACAACCTTTATCTTAAAGGGCGCTATCAGCATTTAATGTGGGATGGACCAGGAATCGAAAATGCGATAGGACTCTATGAACAATGTGTATCGGTAGATCCTTCATTTGCTTTGCCTTACTTTGGTTTGGCATATTGTTATGCCATGGCCGGATCTTGGGGGAATAATAAAGACTTATTGCAGATGTCAGAAGAGAATCTCAACAATGGTTTTAATCTGGACAAACAATCCTATATAGGGTATTTTAGTAAAGCGACATTGTCCTTTTGGGGTCAATGGGATTTCATCAATGGGCATAAATATTTTCAAAAAGCAATAGAACTTAATCCGTCCTACACGGAAGCAGAAGAAGGTTTAATCGAATTGTTTACAGCAGTAGGTTATTTTGAAAAAGCGCTCTGGCATACTGATAATATTTTAAAAATAAACCCTTTATCTCCGAATCATTATTTTACCAAAGCAAATATTCATTTTTTAAACGAGGACTACTCCAAAGCTTTAGAATGTATAGAGACCTCCTTGGGCATCAATCCAGATTTTACACATCCCATCGGATTAAAACAACTTTGCTTAATTCTTACGAAAGATTACGGAAAACTAAATGACTTCTTAAGTCAAACTCCCTTAGCCGAGAAACCAGAAGAATGCAGAGTATTGTACAAGTTGGTCAATCCGGAAGATAAGGTCGATATTGATATCAGTAGGGTTAGCTTAATGATAAAAGAAGATTCTGGGGGAGCGCTTTTTCCCTGGCAACTTTTTTTGTTGGTCCATTTGGACAAACACGAAATGGCATTGGACTTTTTGGAAGAAAACATCAGGATGCGTACCGGTCAAGTCATCAACTTTATGAATATTCCGCTGCTTAAACCTTTACATCAGTATCAGAGGTTCCATGATTTACAGCAATCCGCTTTCCGTATAGAACTATTACCATCACCTGATTCCGATAAACAAATACAAATTGCCGCCCCCAAGGCCTTAATGTCAGTTGCTGAAATCGACTTAGTTTTAGAAATTTTTGGAAAAGGAATGAAGGAAGAAAAGTGGTTTCTTAACCCATCTTTATCTTTACGCGAACTAGCCGAAAACGTGAATACTAGCAGTAACAAGCTTTCCTGGTTGCTGAATGAACGAATTGGCCAAAACTTCAATGAATACATCAATAGTTTACGTTTGGAGAACTTCAAAGAGAATGCCCTAAATCCTGCCAACAGCCACCTTACCCTTTTAGGGCTAGCTTATGAAAGCGGCTTTAATTCTAAATCTGTATTCAATGTCTTCTTTAAAAAAACCGAAGGGATGACACCGAAAGCTTGGTTGAGGTCTAATCAAATTTAAGCCTGTTTAAAAAGTCTCAAATCTCACTATAAAGTCCGAAATTTCATTTCAGGACGATTCACCTTCCTTTCCACTCCATCTTTACATTATCAAATCGATACAGCAGAGTAAATCATCAGATGATGATTCCTTTCCCCTTTACCAAATGAACTAACGATAACGGGAAGTGCTTTGTAGCAATCGGAATTTTAAAAAACAAAAATATTATTATCATGAAAAATCTATTAGCAATTATTTTATTTTTTTGCACACTTAGTGCTTTTGCTCAAGTTAACTCACTAGAGGACAAAGAAACTGAAGTAGCCCATAAGTGGAGAGTGAGTACTACATATCTCATGACAGATCTTATCCTGGCAGACTTTAACAAGCGAACAAGTAACCAAATGATAGAGCTTCATGTAAAACGCAACCTGGATAATAAGAACATCGTGGGTGTGAAGTTTGTCACTTGGCGATTGTTTCAACCTATGGGAATCACATGGTGGGATGGTATTTTGGATAAGTTAGAAACAGAAAGTGAATTCTATCCAGGATATTTGCGAGAAACAGGAATAGGCATAACGTACCAACGTATGCTATGGAAAGGACTATTTGCAACTGTTGAAGTTGTACCGCAATTTCAAACCTATACAGATCTAGACGGTAAGAAAATTGGAAATGGTTTTAAAGTTTATAACTCGGTTCATTTGGGCTACCATTTCGCATTTGGAAAGAAAAAACGATTTTTCATAGAACCACAGGTTCATTGTAACCAATGGATGTTTGATAACAATTCTCCTGATGGATTTAAGCAGTTGGACGATAAATGGAGAAACTACTTTCTTTTTGAGCCAAACCTTTACATCGGGTGGAAATTTAATCTATAGTCTAATACCAATCCACATCCAGAAATGGTATTAATTTCGGCTGCTTTTGATTTTATACTGCGTTATTTTTTTCAACCGTAGCTCGGCTATGCTTTCAAAAAATGTCTTGTCTAAAAACAAAATCAACTCGAACTTAACACCACTTCTGAATGTGGATTGGTATAACAAGTCAAATCAATTACTTTTTATATAACCATTAAAAAATTTGAAAATGAAAAACTTATTAATTGTTGTATTTATGTTTTGTACGCTGCTCTCTTATGGTCAAAATGAGACCAACCAAATTGAAAGAAAAGGATTTGTCATTGGTTTTGGAATAGGCGGTGGTGTCATCAGTATATCTGATAGTGATCAAGAAGTACCTTTTGACGAAGCTCAAGGCGGCGGCAGTTTTCCTAATTTGAAATTGGGTTGGATGGTCAATGATCGCCTAGCTATTCTAGGAATGTATGCTGGAATGAGCTATGAATACGAAGGCAAAGACCGAAGTTTTGATGCATTTATGCCATCTGTTCAATATTGGGTAAAAGACCGATGGTGGGTAAATGCTGGTGCAGGTCTAGCTATGGATTTTCCAGCATTCTATGAAGACAACATTGAAGATGAAGATTGGAATTTTGGTGGAGCAGTTGCCTTCAGTACAGGGTATGAATTAGTGCAAAAGAAAAACTTTGCGCTAGAACTTCAAACTCAACTGCAAATGGGATGGACAAATTTAGATAATGATAAAGATCGAGATGTTGTACTGCTTTCTATTGGACTAGGATTTA
>CALLVY010000584.1 GCA_938015925.1 uncultured Saprospiraceae bacterium | reverse complement strand
CTTTCTTTTCCTCCGGGTCGTGATTTTATGGATTTGTCGGTAAGGGTGATTGATCGGGAGACGCGGTGTGAATTTGAGGAGGAGGTGCGGGTGTATCGGTTTTTGGAGCCGAAGATTCACTCCTTAAATGTAGAGCAAATTGATCTTTGCATTGCAAAAGTCCGAGCTGTATTTTTCACTCCGATACCTTTGGATTTCTTAGGCTACAGCTTCATTAATCAGACTACAGATTTAGCATATCCTGGCATTCTAGAGACTAATCCTAACAATCTTAACATGCATACAGTTACCTATCATATCCCATTAGAAGACAGTACGATGTATACTTTTTCTTTAGGCATATCCAATCCTTTGTTTGAGGGGATGGAAAAGTATAGCTGTACTGATTCAGAAGAAATAACATTTGGGGAATATGATTATCAAGGAGATATTTCGAACCTTCACCTCCCTTCTGTTTTCGATCCAACTAAAGTAAATCTACTTGAAAAAGAGTGGGTGGCAGTGGCTCCAGTAGTCCAAAGTTATAATGCTTATTTTTATGAATTAAACATTTTTCATAAATGGGGAGCCCATCTTTATTCAAAAACTGACTCAAGAGCTTATGGCGAGGCACCTTTTACCTTTATTGAAATTCGATACGATGGCAAAATTAGAAGTTGCCCTGGGAGAGATTGCCACGAAGAAGATGTAGCCAATCCTGTTGATGAAAATGGTGATTGTGTTGGAAATACTGCTCCTATTCCATGCAGTGATATTTATTGGGACGATCCCTATGCCGTTTGTTTCAATGATTGTGGTAAGCCAAAGTATTGGCCTTCAGGTACAGTTTTCACATACTGGCTAAAGCTAAAAAATTGTACAGAAGAAAAACTTTTAAAAGGTGATTTTACTATCCTTTACTAAAAAGTGGTCAATATTTTTTCAGAATTTCAAGTAACTTCCTCGATAAAATATTTGTTTTTATGCGACTATTATTTGTGTGTTTTATTTTTTTATTGCTCCCCTGGAACCTTTTGGTTGGACAACCGGATTCTACTCGTCATAAAAACCCAATAAATTTTGGTTTAGGGTTTCTTAGTGGAATTACCTTTAACGACCACCCTCCCAAATCTCCCAGAAATGACCCCTTAGGCTTAGAATTAATGGTAGAAGGTTTTATAGAGAAAAGACTACTGGAAAACACTACTGGTACAATTGGTTTAGGGCTTTCTTATTTTAAAGGGGCCGTAAGTAATAATTCAATATCTTCAATAGAAGTCCTAGATTCATTCGTTTTGGCAGAACGTAAAACAGGGAGCGTAAATATTTCTTGTGTCAGAATGAAAATTCCTTTACGCTTTCGGTTTTATTATTTTGATAAAAAAAGAATTAGAGGTTATTTAGAACCAGGATTATTTTTTATCACTGAGCTATTTAGTACTCGGGAGTATAACTATGAAAAAACAACTTATTATGATGAACTTACAAAAACTCCTTTTGTCCCACCCAGTATAGAATTAATATCTGAAAAACTAGTATTAAGTCAATCAGATATAGGATTATCTCTAGGTATCGGATTCGAAATTCAAACTCCAAAAGGGCAAACCTTTTTTCTTAGTTCTCAATATCAAAGAGCAAGTCTTTATCAGGACTCTAGGCGAAGTGTAACACATCATTTATTTAGCTTGGAAATACGATACCTACTCCAAAGAAAGTCTGAATCTAAATAGAAAGCGAAAATTAATATTAGTTCCAGCATTCTTAAAATCGAATTAAAAACCATTGGAGATGAAAAAGCATTTACTATTTTTGATCTTAATAGCATTCGGAACAACACTCTCTGCGCAAGAAAATAAAAATACGGAACTTTCCTTCACACCAGTTATCGGTCTAGGAATATCCACCTTAACTTTTAAGGAACAAGAATTACTTAGAGAGGCAAACTTCAACTATCCTCTTCCTAAAGTCATAAAGGGGGATAAAGAATTTTCAGTTGCTCTAGGAGCTTATTTAAATTATTCGCTAAGTCCAAAAACAAGTTTGAGCATTGGATTCCTCTTTTCTAAAGAAAATCTTTCAACTACCAGAACAGGTATATTTTTTGGGTCAGATTATGATCCCATCCTTGGAATGATTGTTAGCTCTTCTTCGGTTGATTCTGACATTCAATTGTGGAAACTATCGCTTCCATTACTTTGGAATAGGTATCTTAAGGAGGGTTCTTATTTTCTAACTGCAGGCATAGGTGGGAATATCATATTGAGCAATGAGCAACAATTAACCATCAGACAAGGGAATGGGGAAGTTTACAATTCCTCCTCTTCGGAATTTGCAGTAGGGCAAAAAAATATTTTAGGGATTTTAGGGATCGGAAGAAAAATACACTTTGCTAAGCCCAAGCCTGCCTTATTGATTGCTATAAAAGGGAATTATTTTTTCTTTACAGATGACATTCGGTTTTATGGAAAAGGACTTAATAGTGCTATTTTTATGTTGGAGATTGGTTATGAGTTTTAGGTTTGCCTAAAGGTGTAATTACCCGATCAAATATTTCCTTAAAAAGCACGTTACTCTAAAAAGAACTACAATGATCCGTCTAATCCTAACCACCATCCTATTCTCCATAAGCACTCTCCTCTTTTCACAAAAAGAAATCAACAAAAAGATTTCCCTGGAGCCCCTTATCGGCATCGGAGTTTCATCCATGCGCTTTACGCCAGGGTTCACGCCCAATATTGACTTGCATTACAAAAGAATTGATTTCCATAAAGATTTCATAGGCTACATCGGATCTTATCTTAAAAAACCATTGTCTACAAAAAGCTATTTAAAGATTGGGCTAACGATAGGAATAGAAAAATTTACTTATCAATTATCAACTGTTCCTGACAAAAAAAGCAATATAATTGATGTTCATAAATCTGATAGGGAAAGGGAAAGGGGCTTACTCCGACTTTCCCTTCCCCTCCTTTATGAATTTTACTTCAAAGAAAGTCTTTGGTTTTTTTCTGCTGGCATTAGTGGTAATCTATCAACTGGTAATCTTCTAAGGACTCAGCTTGTTTTTCCTAGCGATGAATACGGCAAAGTGGTACTGCATCATAACTTTATGAAAAGACTCAGTAAAAACGCTTCTATCCTCGTAGGAGTCGGTAAAAAAATAAATATCGACAACACTAATTCCGCTTTCTTGGTTAGTCTAAAAAGCCATTACTTTATAGAGGCAGATTACCTGCGTTTTTTCAAAGACTATGGCAACAATTTTATTTTCAATCTAGAAATTGGTTACGATTTCTAAGTCCCACTCCTTAAACAAAATCAAATTTTGGCGCCCTAAAAAGGCGTTCCATAAGCTGCAGTATTCACAAAAACATCATCCGTCAAGGTTTCCAAAAAATGGATCAAGTCCACCTTGTCCTGATCACTGAGCAATAGGCCCTTTTCCTTGGTATTCAAAACCGTTGGATCTGCGGTCGCAGATTCCTGAATCCCAGTGTTGTAATGGTCGATTACTTCTTCCAAAGTTTTAAAACGGCCATCGTGCATATAGGGAGCGGTTAGGGCAACATTTCTTAAAGAAGGGACTTTGAATTTTCCCCGGTCACTGGGGTTTTGGGTCACGTCTTCCCGGCCAAAATCCAGCATCGTCGCATCCGTGTCCAATCCATTATTCATATATTGATCATTTTCAAAATTCGCTCCGCCGTGGCAGTGCATACAATCCGCTCCGGACTCATCTGGAAAAAAGGGATTGTATTCTGTTTCAAAAAGCAGGCGACCGCGTTCTTCACTTGCGCTAAGATCTGTTTCTCCAGCGAGGTATTTATCGTACTTGGAATTGGAAGAAACAATGCTCAACATAAATTGCTCCAATGCCAAAGACACTTTTTTAGCAGTCATTTCCGCAGATCCAAAGGCACGGGTAAATTGATCTTTATATATTTGGCGATCACTCAACTTAGCGATGACATTCTCCAAAGTCTCATCCATTTCCAAGGGGTCTTGAATCGGCATTAAGGATTGCTCCCGCAGCGTTTGTGCGCGACCATCCCAAAAGAATTCATTGCTGTGCCAAGCCAGATTAAAAACAGGCATCGCCTGGCGTTTTCCGGGCAATAAATCTACGCCTAAAGAAAAGCGAGTAGAATCAGAAAAACCATCGGGCTGGCGGTGACAACTGGCACAGGCCTGGCTATTATCTTTGGAAAGTTCGGTTTCATAAAAAAGCATTCTTCCCAATTGAACACCTTGCTCCGTGAGTGGATTATCAGCAGGAAGCTCGGGTTTTGGCAGAGCACCATGATCCAAAACATAGGGCGTTTTATCCCATTCAATGATTACAGGATCAAGTGTTTCATCATCATCTTCTTTACAGGCTATGACCAAAAAAACAGCAACAAATACCAAGACAATAAATTTTATTTTTGACATGGCTCTAAATATTATTCTTGAAACAATGGATTACGGATAAAGGTCTCGTCAGTCAAAGATTTTAAAAACTGCAATAAGTCTTCTTTCTCCGATTCCGAAAGATCCAGGGCTTGAATCAATGGACTTTTATGTGGATGATTTTTACCACCCGATTGATAATGCTCGATGACTTCTTCTAAGGTATCAAAGGAACCATCGTGCATATAAGGAGCACTGAGTTCTATGTTTCTCAAACTGGGAACTTTGAATAATGCGCGGTCGGCTGCTTCTCCGGTCAATCTAAATCTTCCGACATCGGGATAGTTTTCATAAAGCCCATTATTGGCAAAAGCATAGTTGGTAAAATTAAAACCACTATGGCATTTGGAGCAATTGCTGCGGTCGCTAAAAAAGAGAGCTTTGCCTCTAATGGCGGCGGCAGAAAGTGCATTGGGTTTATCATAATTTTGATACTGATCATAAGGACTAAAACCACTTAGCAAACTTCGTTCAAAACAAGCAATAGCACGCGTGATGACAAAGGAATCAAAGTCTCGGTCATAGGCTTCTTTTGCCATTGCCACATAAGTGGAATCTTTTCCCAATCGCTCTGCAATCAATACGATATTAAAAGCAAACTCATTGTGTTCTTGTATGGGAACCAGGACTTGCATTTCTAAAGTAGGCACACCACCTTCTCTCGTAAAATAAGGATGGTAAGCGACGTTGGCCAAAGAAGGAGAATTGCGCGTTCCTAATTCCTCTCCTACTCCCAAACTAAAAGCCACTTCATCGCTAAAAGCCAA
>CALLVY010000583.1 GCA_938015925.1 uncultured Saprospiraceae bacterium | reverse complement strand
ATCTATGTCTCTAATGTGGACGCTTACAAGGACAAAAAAGGAAGAAAAAAAATAGAAGCGTTTATCTCCAGCTATCCAGAATTTGAAATTGGCTCAAACGAAATGTTACATTATGGTATTTGGCTGGAATCCAAGATGGGGCAATCCACCTACTACGATACCATGCTGACAAGGTTTTATAGTAGTCAGGAAAGCACTGCCTCTTGACTGGACTCGTAAGGTAGCCACTCTGTCATTATAAAATGAAAACATACAAAAGTCTCCACAACCTTACCATTATCATTTCGGTATAACTAGATTGCTACTCGCAATTAGCCCTACACATCTCCTATGGGCAATCCGGACTTCCAAAATCAAAATTGGAAATATAATTAAGACGGAAAAGGGTTTAATTTTCTTGGAGGTGTCGTTATGGGACTAACGTACACCTTAGTTCGTGGCAAACAAAGCGTGGAGACCGAATTCCAAATAGTCACTATTTCTTACCACCTCTTGAGAGCAATCCGCCTACTCGGCTGGGATGACCTCAAAAAAACGACTAAAAAAGCCAAAAATAACACTCGTTTTTCAATTTTCAACGCGGAGATCCTCCTAGGACCATCGCTGCATAAATCTCATTATTTTTGTTAATTTTAATCTATGAAAAAGTGGGTTGGTGTGATGGTTAGTGGATGGAGAGGTGGTGAGGAGATTGGGGTTGTTTCGTAAACTCGCGTTGTAGGTCATAAAAACAAAAAAAGTTAATGACAGCAAGAATTAGAGGAAAAGTATTTGGAAGCTTAAATCCAGGAACAATTGACATTCATATTGGGTACAATTATGGAATGAATGATGGTGGAGGTTTGAGAACTTTAGAAATTAAGAAGGTTCCTAAGGATTGTAGGATGCCAAATACTTATGTATGGATTACAATGAAAAACGGTGAAATAATTAATATCGAAAAAATGAAAGACTTTGAAGTCGAAAAAAACAAAATCTGACTAATTCCCTGAGTACTATAATGGAAAATATTTATTCTAAATTTGAATTATACTAGATTCAATGAACAAATTAAATAGCGTATGAATTTTAAAATAAATACTAAAAGTCAAAAAAGTGTTGAGGAGATTGGAGTCGTTGCTTATTAAAGGCCGTCTTCGAAAAAAAGAAAAAATGCAATTAGAAAGATTAAAAAACAAACAACTTGGTTCTGTATTTAAGCCTCTCTATGCAAATGAATATATTTATGTAAGAGATGTACTTGAAAGTGGAAGTTTAAAAGAAGATTCCGAATTAATTGTTTTTAAAATAAATGCTAAAAATTTGGCATTTTCAAAACATAGAATGGCCTTTCATCATATTGCCCAAGGACAGGTGAATGAATCGCCTTATATGGTCACTTATTGTGTTATTTGTAATTCTGGGATGATAATGAATCCTGTAGTAAATAATAAAATGCTTCATTTCTACATAGCAGGGGCATATAATGGAATGTTGCTTATGGCCGATAAAGAAACAAATTCATATTGGGACCATATCACAGGAGAATGCATTTCAGGAAAACATAAAGGCGATCAACTTGAAATTCTACAGTCGCATCAAACATTAACTCTTAAAGAAGTTGTTGAGGAATTTCCAGATTGTTTGTATGGTAAAGAGAAAATGAATTTCCTACAAAAACTATTTGCAAAATTCGCTAACTGGAAAGCCAAAACAACTGGAAAAGGATTTTTACCGCCTGGCTTTAAAGATTCAATACCAACAACTATTGATGGTAGATTGCCTAAAATGGAAATGGGAATAGGCATTTGGGAAGGTAAAGAATCCAAATTTTATCCTTCAAAAGTGATTAAAGAAAATGGTAATTATCTAATTGATAAATTGAATGACAAAGAATTATTTATCTATATTTCTCCTACCACCTTTACTCCTGCTGCCCTATATCTTAAAGAAACAGATAAGGTCTCCTTTAATGAAGGAAAATTAATCTTCTCTAATGGGAATTATATTTCAGGTGGGAATCTGTATTCATCTGAAGGAATTAACATGGAAACTGACCAGCCCAATCAGATATTTTTAAGGTGGTATGGATTTGTCTTAACATTCCCAAATTGTAAAATAAAAACGGAAACGACTACTAATATATAGCAGGTCAATGTCTGGCAGCCACTGCAGCTATATTCGTTATAATCGGCTTGTTAAAAAAATAATTGGGAACGGAGATTCCTATGAATACATATTAAATTCTTAATTCTTATTTTACAGAACCATTTAATGGGAAGAAATTATATGCTAAACTAGCCGTAAAGAATAATAAGAAAAATGTAACCCAATTCATGCAATAGAAAATTCATTTTATGCTGAAACCTCTGCAAAACTGCGCACGTCGGTCAATTTTGATTCTCCCCGTCATCTTATTACGTCTGCAAGTCAAAATCACCGTAGAGTGCACATTTTTATTGAGTTTTCAACCTAAAACAAACTTCCTATTGCATGAATTGGCTAATACAAAACGTCAGCAATAAACAAAAATCAAAATACAAAGCTCGTCACGACACATATATGACATCTAATAGAATAAAAAAATGAAACAGCAGATATTAAATTCTAACAAGTTGAAGGAATTAATACAGGACAAGAATTGACAAATCAAATTGTATTTTTTTACCCCAAAAACGTCAATAAAACAGCAATGCAAGCATTCACCTACCATCGAAAAGGAATCCCATTCTTTCATCAAAAAACAGCACTCGAATTTCAGCAAGATATTTATGAGCGGTATCACGAAATGGTCGTTCGACAATCCGCACTGCATACTGCCGATGAATTGTGGGGAAGATACCCGTTTCAACCAATCTTTGATTTTGCGGAAAAGCATTATCCTAAAGCAACGGCAATCAATATCTTAGAAATCGGTTGTGGCGTGGGCAGATGGATTGCAACCTTGGCCAAACACTATCCTAAATCAACTTGTTGGGGGATTGACTATAGCTATCAAATGCTAAAATGTGCAAATGGATTTTGGGTAGAAGGCCAGGAGAATTCGGTTGATTTGACTGATAAAGGACTAGATCAGCAATCCCAAAAGGGAGAAGAATTGAATAACTTAAAATTTGGGTTAGCAAAAGCAGAAAAATTACCTTTCGAAGAAAATAGTCAACACCTAGTAGTAAATAGTTTCTTGCTTGACCGATTAGATGATCCGATAAAAGGTTTGGAAGAAATGTATCGAGTTTTAAAGCCAGCAGGCAAGTTGATCGTGATCTCCCCATTAAATTTTAAGAAGGCCGCACATTGGAAAATGTATTATCCAGCCAGTCAATTCTCAACTATTTTAGAGGAAATTGGTTTTGAGATTTTGGATTGGAAAGAGGAGGTAATTGTTGATGAACCTTTGGATGGACATGGAAATTTGGTGCGTTGGAAGTGTTTGGGCTTTGTTGTAGAGAAATGAGGGAATGCAAAAAAAAATCTCGGAAAAGATTATTTTCGTCAAGAACCAATTAAACGATTAACTATAAATGGAAAGGGATACACTGCTACAACTCGCAAAAGAAAAACATCCAGATCTATCCTTACTCTGTCATTTGGCAAAAAAGAGTACACCCACGCCTTCCTTGATTTCAGAGATATTTCTTCCTTTCTTTAAAAAGTTGGGTACCTATGAATATGAGATTCAAGTACAACTAAGCAACGTATTTGGTATTCATGGGAGTAAAGAACAAAATGCCTATTGGTTAAACAATACTAAACTAATACCTGTAGTCGCCCATCATTGGTTAATGAATCAATTGATGATAACTCCTCAAGAGGCGATAACGAACAACACCAGGTACCAGATAAAAAATGCGCTTCACCACATCACCTGCAATACCCGCCAACAGTTAGAAGGTCTATTGGAAATCCTCCTTGGACAAAACAAGCAATACGACAAGGAAATACTCCTGCTTTTGAAACGTGGAATCCAAAATAGTAAACTCAGCTACGCTGTAAGTGAAAAAGTACTGCACTATCTTCTGACATCTCAAGAGTATGAAATAGTTTATTCTACCTGTGCACTAATCAAAAAATACCCCTTCCTCTTTTCAAGCATTCCAGAAGTACACCTGAGAAGAGTCATGCTACGAGGAGGTCTTTATGAACCTCTTGCCCTACGCACCCTAGGCATATGGGGCAATAACTTGATATTTGAAGAAGTAATACAAGGAGAAAGTTGGCAACTAGCATCAAAACGAGCAATACTTCCCTTTTTGCCATTGACGACCTCGTTGATGAATACATTAACACAATACCTGACCTTGCATCCCACCTACAGTGTCGACTGGTTAGATGGCTTGTTGAGCGGAGCTAGTCAGGGGGTATTCATAAGTAAGAAACGAATAGCAGCAATTTTACAGCACTACTTCGAATATGAATTTATAGCTGCCAAACAATTGGTGCAACTCGTTGGTGAACAATCAAAAGAAGAACTATTTAATCTTGTTTCAGCAAATAGTGATTTTGATTTTCAAAAAAGAATAAGTTTATATCAAGCGCTAAACACGCCTTCAGCAAGAAAAAAAATAGTAACACACTTAAAAGAAATAAAAGATCGCACCCAACTAACCATCTTGTTAGACCCAATAGCGGAATTAAAACTAACAGAAGCAGAACCTTATATCCTTCCAAACCTACAGCATCACCCAAAAATATGCCTGGAAGCCCTAAAATATATAGGAAGCACTAAAACAATTGCGCATCTAAAAGAATTACTCGAATTTGACGCGCCTGTAAAACAGAACATCCCTTCCTTCGAAAAAGAAGCCCTTTCCCTATTAGCAGACCTGGTTCCCGATCAAAACATCATTATCGACTACCTGCAAAAGCACCGGCTTCCGCACGTCAATCTAACCAATTTGCATTTAACACGATCTGTAGTAAATGAAGGCTACTTGCTGGGAATACTCGAGGAAGAACAAATAAGCACCGTACAATATGGGATTGAAAAGTTGGGCGCACTAGGCACCCTAGAGGCCTTGGAATCGGTGATAAAAAAAATAGGTAAGATGGATTCCGATTCTTCTATTCAGGGATGGGGATCGGTCACCAATCCAGCCTGGGAAGCGGCCAAAAAAATAGCGAACAGAGCCTACGATCAACATAAGATTAGAACGAAAAAAAGCAATCCCCAAACCGCAGTAAATACCGTTCTAACCGAAGTACTCTTAAAACAATTTGAAACCCCGATAAGTCAAGCAGATGCAACAGGCTATTTAAATTATATTTCAGAAGTGATTCCAAGTACATTTCCCCTGGAAAAGCTAGCCATACTTGCCACTTCAACGAACCCGCATGTCATTAAATTTTACATTTCTTTCTTGGGGAAAACGAACAGCAATACAGCGATAATTCAGCTTAAAGAAGTACTTGAAATTAAGCAAAACATTTATACACTTAGGCAGGCACTATTGGCACTCACCGCATTAAAAAACACCTCCTTAGAAGAGTTGGTACTTCCCCTTCTAGGGCATCCAAACATGAATATCAAAAAAACAGTAGCCGCCTACCTAACTGAAAATGGAACAGTAAAAGCAGTCCCGACTATGGTGCAGCTATTCCAACGAAACAATAATACAGGGCTGCGAACGGAGCTAGAGAAAGGACTCAAAAATATATTAGGAGGCGTCTATTATTTCTTGTTATTTAATGAATGTTTTCCTTGTGAAACAGCTTGGCAACGCGAATTGCTAGAAAGCATCCTAACTAATGATGCCGCCATAAAAGAAGAACAATACCTCGATTTTCCGGCACTAAACACCATCGCCCCACTAGAAAAAATTGTGCCCCATCCGAAAATGGATGAGGAATTTATCACGAATTGGAAAACCATAAGAAGTAGAACAAAAGAGGAGGTAGCACGATTTGAAAAAAGGGAAGATCTACTACCGAAAATAGAAACCATAAGACAACAAGCCGGGGATGTTTTTATAACAGACTTAATCGCGGCGGCACTTCGAAAATTCGACAAAGCGCCCCTGTCTAAAAACTTCAAAACCCTACTAACCAACGAAGAAGCACGCCTTGCAACCGCAAAGAACAGTTCGGATATTCATCTTTGGGACACGCTATTGCTAGACCCAGAAAACGAACAAATAGAATACACTAACCTAATAGACGGTAAAGAAGGTAAGAAAAAAGAAAAGCTATTTTTCCACTTCCTACCGCACTATGGCTTTCAAAAAATAGGAACAAAACTCCTAGAAGAAAACCAGCTCAGCTTCCTGAAAAAACGATTATTAAATGCAGAAATAGCCCATCCAAAGTATCTTCCGCTTTTTATCACCTTTCATGATACCCTTAAAAAGCAGGGCGATGAAAATATAATCTCCGCTTTGGAAACCTGTATTGCCAATCATTCTTTTGCCAGTAAAATCCATCAAGAAATTCTCTTTTTTGGAAGCGCAACAACAGAGGAGAAAATAAACAAATTGGCTGCTTACAACGCGCAACAACAATCCCTTTTACAAGAAGAAATCCTGGAGATTTACAAAACCTGCAGCTGGAAACAGCGCAATGCAGTACTGCAAACTATAAAAACACCAGCAAACCATACTACTCTTTTTGAACTCAGTTTTACCCACTATTTGGCAGGCAAAAAAGTTGACTTTGGAGCATTGAGCACTACTCAAATTCCCCAATTTGAAAATCACCCAGACGCGATTGAACTAACCAAAAAAGTGCCCGGTCGTTTACCGAATCATCGCGATGAATTTATCCTCGCCTATGTCAAAGAAGTCGTTGGAGACCAAGAAGCTGATCCTTCCTTGCTCACCTCCTTTCGCCAATTGCCCACACCGCGAAAATGGGAAATATTAAAAACCGACATAGCACATGGGAATTGGCATTGGTTCAGCTTTTTTAGCACATTTGCCTCGATCAATACCGAACTAAAAAAATGGTTTGAAAAAGCACCAACAGAAGGTAAATTAGCATTTTTAAAACGCCTAGTAAAGACCAATAAACCCCTTTACTTCCCTCAGTTTGAAAAAGAGGTGCTCCAATTCATAAAAACATCCAAAGAGCCAATAGCCTGGCAATTGCTTTTTCACCTTCAATTAAAAGGCAACGAAAAAGAATTGACCACAGAATTTACAAAGGAATATGCAGGGTATACCACTTCCATGAAAAATGAATTATTAACACATTTGCTCCATACTCTTCCTACTACGTTCGTTCCGTCCTCTATTTTCACTACGCTCGTGCCCACCGATAAAAAAGAAAAAATGCTGTTGATCCAGCTACAATTGAAAACACTCGACTATACCCTACTAAACACGGATATCGTCATCGATCTAATAAGGCAATTGGCCAACCAAGACCCTGCTTTGGCAAATCAACGCCTAACCGAAGTGCTGGAATCTAGTGCCGATATAGGGGTAGAAAAACAAATGAAGATGCTAAGTGCGGGGTATGCCATTCCCGAATTAAACAACACTGTAACTACTCAAATCGCGGATCTCTTTTCTACAGAACGGTTAGCCCTAAGCTTTCTTACTGAAGCCCAGAAAAAGCAATTTTACAAGCAGATAGGCGATCTGCTTAACGTAAAAAATACAGAAATAAACAAAAAAGGCCTCTTAAAAAACCTAGCAGACGAATCTCCTGAAGCCACTGCCGTTCTCCTACTGCGTATTTTGTCCTCTAAAAAGAAAACGGACTTAGATAGCCTTTGTTTGCGACTACTAAAAAAGACCACGACTAAAGCGGCCTATCTGGACACCTGTTATTCGCTATTGTCTAGTAAGAAGGAAAGCCTTTTTTCCTCCATCTTAAAAACGCTTAGTTTTGCCAGCTATTCCGCGGCCATTCCCACCTTTATCAAGCTACTCTCCCATAAAACCTTGGCAAAAGGTGCCCGCAAAGGATTGCTTATTTTTGGTGAACAAGCCATTCCGCTCCTTACGAAAGAAGTAAACAAAGCCAGGCCTGATAAACGAGCTACACTAAATAAATTACTAGGAGAAATTGAACGTAAAAGGGGTATTTAGTAAGGTTTTGAAAAGAGGTAGGGTGGGGGGCTGTGTGTCTACTGATTGTTAAGCGCCGCCCCTACTGGTGATTGGCTTTCTGACGAAGATTTTGCGTATGTACTTTTTTTAGAATATTCATGGATTTGTTTTTATTTTATTTGAAAGTTGCGTATTTATGTGGGGAGGGGTGGATTATTTGTAAGATTGTGGGTATTGATAGTTAGAAGAAATAAAACCAACTACGCAAATAGGCTGCGTAACTCAAAGATATATTGGCACTTTATTAATAAAAACATGTAAATATGGATAAGAAAATTGTACAAGAAACATTGCTGGAGTTAGTTAATGAAAGTGCTGATCAAGAAGGGTGGGTCAATCTTGCTAACTTAGGATTGGAATTGTCAAAGAATGGAATTAAATACAAAGAACTAGGTCATTACAAGCTAACTAATTTCATTGAGGCATACTCACCTTTACTGGAAATTAAAAAAGATAACGAGCATAAGTTTCCAGTATATTATGTTAGAAAGCGAGCTATACCAATCAAAACCTCGGTGAAGAAGACTATGTATACTTCCCCCAAAAATTTATTAACAAATTGGGCATATTTAAAACACTATCAATCAACATTTGAAAGACTAAAGAAGTTATCACTTGATGAGAGATGGTACTACAAAGATTTTGATCCGGATTTTCCATATCCAATATTGACTAGTTATCTTCATTATACGTTTTACAAACTAAACCAAGAGACAAACAAAATCCTTCAAAGCGGAAATTATTCAGTTTTTAACACTGGACTTGTGGATGATAGGTATGAAGCAATTTATTCACTCTTTGAAAAAAATACGACATATACTCAACCTTGGAAACTGGTTGAATTCTGTATTCCTGGTGAAGGCTATGCTGGAAAGGAATTAGTAAGAAATTTTAAGAG
>CALLVY010000582.1 GCA_938015925.1 uncultured Saprospiraceae bacterium | reverse complement strand
GATAAGTAATAAAGAAAGGTTACTGCAATATAAGGGAATCTTGTGAAAAACGGTAAGAATATATCTTAAAAAAGATAAACTGGCAAACAATTTAACTACAGGGATTGAGGAAGAGGAATTTGTGTATGGTGTTTTTTTTAAATTTTCTAAGGAGATCTTTATTAAATTGAATAGACGGTACAGTCAAAAATATTATTTCTAAAAACCAGTGTGCCAAGGGGGATTCGAACCCACCACTCCCCCGTTTATGAGACGGGTGCTTTAACCAACTAAGCTATTGGCGCATAAAAAACTATTTAATCTGTAAAAAAAACAAAACCCTCTTTTGGTTTTTACTTGCGCGAAACGCAAGTACTTATTTTTTCAACTTCAGCAGACGTGGTAAGATTCGAACTTACGATCCCCGGAGTCAAATTCCGGTGCAGTAGACCAACTGTGCTACACGTCTGTAAAAAAATTAAGTGCTTCGAAGGCATCTTGTCTTGGTATGAGTGGTCCGATTCGAACGGACGCCTACGTGTTCCCAAAACACGCGCTCTCGCCGCTAGTAATAGACGGATAATAAATTCCGCATTGGGGTTAGATAATTATCAGCCATAAATCGAGAAGTTATTATTTGGCCATTACTTAGCTACACCCATAAATGAATAGAGCTTCTGGCAGGATTTGAACCCGCATCTACCAGAGTCGAAATCTGGAGCCTTTCCGATTAGACCACAGAAGCTAATAGTATTCGCGACGGGACTCGAACCCGCAATCTTTGCATAGAAAGTGCAATGCCTTACCAATTTGGCTACGCGAACATGTTGGGTGTACGACGAGATTCGAACTCGCATTTCCCTGAACCACAATCAGGGGCTTTAGCCAATTAAGCTACATACACCGTATTCAAATTTCTAAAAATCACAAATCACAATTTTGATTTTTTGGAGTATAAAAAAGTTTTAAAAAAAGCTAGAGGCAACAACTAAAAAATCAGTATTTTCATCCATCGAAGTATGATTTTTAAACGACACTCTTGCTTGGTATGAGTGGTCCGATTCGAACGGACGCCTACGTGTTCCCAAAACACGCGCTCTGGCCGCTAAGCTACACCCATAAATAAAAAAAGCCTCTCAGAAATATCTAAGAGGCTTGGGGAAGTTTTTAAAGTATTACATCAATACTTCAACGACACAAGTGGTCCTCATAGATCAAGCTATGCGGTTCGGGCTGTCGTTGTATATGGATGAATAATTTCATGATAATTTATTTTTGAACAGGCTTTGCCTTGGTTGTTTTATTTAAAAATTTGAATTTAAAAAACGCAAGTCTTGCGTCATTGCCCTATACTACAATGGGAAAGAAAAAAAAGTTCACGGAGTGAAAAATATTTTCTCTTTTTCTAAAAAACATCTTCCTCTTTTTTTGATTGACAATACTACGTGACTCCAATACAAGCAAAATAAAAAACTTAAACAATTAGCAGAAGGTAAAGGATTCGAACCCTCATCCCAAAGGATGGTACAGTTTTCAAGACTGCTTGAGCACCAATGCTCACTACCTTCTAAAAAGACCACGACAGGATTCGAACCTGCATATCCTGGGTTGCAGCCAGGCACTTAAACCGTTCAGACACATGGCCATTTTGCGGAAGACAAAGGGATCCAACCTTCACCGGAAAAAACCGGACTCGCTTAGCAGGCGAGCGCAACGAAGCAGTATTTGCCTATCTTCCAAATAATAAAATCCTTTGACTTTCTCGTGTTGAGGTCAACCAAAAATAAAAATCGAATAGTCGCCCGTCCGCTTTCGCGGTTCCTTCACTTGATGGTATTGTTGTTAGCCACCCGTCCGCTTTCGCGGTTCCTTCACTTGATGTATTGTTGTTAGCCACCCGTCCGCTTTCGCGGTTCCTTCACTTGATGTATTGTCATACATCACCCTGCGGGATCGTTCAGTCACCATCGGGTTTGGAAGCCGTTTGGCTCCACAGCCTTGAATGCAATTGTACTCCTAATCGGATTCGAACCGATACTTGACAGGGCTTAAGCCTGTTGTCTCTGCCGATTGGACTATAGGAGTATTGGTACCCGTAGTAGGACTCGAACCTACAACATCCTGATTCTAAGTCAGGCGCCTCTGCCAAATTGGGCTATACGGGCATTTGTGGTAACGGGCGATTCGAACGCTCATCTTCCGGGCTTCAACCGGACGCTCTGCCAATTAAGCTACGTTACCGTTTTAAGGTCTTGGGTAAAATGAACTTATCTTTTTAGTGCCTCTATAATATTTTAGCCGATAGTCTTCGTTCCTTCGCTCGGTAAATTGTTATAGCCTCCCGTCCGCTTTCGCGGTTCCCTCTCTTCAAGCGCTGTCGCACTTGACCCTGCGGGATCGTTCGGTCATCCTGATTCTAAGTCAGGCGCCTCTGCCAAATTGGGCTATACGGGCATTTGTGGTAACGGGCGATTCGAACGCTCATCTTCCGGGCTTCAACCGGACGCTCTGCCAATTAAGCTACGTTACCGTTTTAAGGTGGCGGAAATAAAAGCACCAATTTTTTTTAGGATTTTGGTAAATTTTCACATTCTCTCCTTATCAGTCATTCACTTAGAAAATTTACCAAAATCAAAATTGATGAGTTTTCTTTCCGCCCCATATTTTTTTGTACCACAAGGACTCCAATCTATCTGGCTTGGGCAAAAGAAAATCATTCTATTTTTTGGACTTTAATATTTATGACTGTCGTCGTTTCTTTGCTCAGTAAATTGTCATATCCTCTCGTCCGCTTATGCGGGTAATAAAAAAAGCCCCTTACAAATGAATGCAAGAGGCTCAATATTTTATATCCTAGATACTTATACCACTCCCCTTGCTAACTTATGTAAGCAGCTAAAACTACAGAGCGATATTAGTATTGTTCTTTTCATAACCAATACTACAGAACAGATGACTTTAAAGTTCCATCTTCCATTTTTTATTTTATTTTTTTTCAAAAACAAGGAGGTCACAAAGCTTTGACCCAACAACATTTCTTTATTTTATTTTATTTTTTTTCCTTGCATTTATTGGTGTTTCTTTTTCTTGTTTTCTTTCATTATTCCAGCTTTTAAAAATTACTTTTCTAACCTTCAGTGCTTTACATCTTACTTCTTTTTCTAATTCATTTTTCAATAGCAGTCATCAGTCTTTGGCAAAAAGCAAAAAGGTATTCTATTTGGCCAAAAACAAAAAAAGTAGCCTAGTCACAGAACAAAATGTATGCAACAACTTTCTTTTGGTACATCGCTTAAATTACTTTCTCAAACAGTTACTCCCCTTCCTCCTTTTTATTCTCATTAACCCAAATAGTTAACATGAAAAAAAATTACTTACACCAAATGAGTCTATTATTAGGCTTCCTAATTCTCGGACCTGGTCTGGCAATAGCAAATACATTCGATTTTCCACCACCGATCAGTCCTCCGCTGCCTTCCACGGTGAGTCTTGAAGAAGGTAATGGGCCTTGTCCGCTTTGGCAAGCCAATTGTCAAGGCAAAAGAAAATACAAAGACGATAGTGAATACAATGGTGAATTCCGTTTTGGAAAAGCACATGGAAAAGGAACCATGACTTGGCCAGATGGTAGCAAATATAAAGGCGAATTTAAAAATGGCGTCCGCCACGGTTGGGGAGAATTCACTTTCCCTGATGGCAATCATTATGAAGGCGATTGGCAGGAAGGCTATATGGAAGGCGAAGGAGCTTATACTTGGTCTTGTGGTCAGGAATACATTGGTGCTTTTAGGGAAGATAAAATGGAAGGCCAGGGGTCTATCCTAATGGCAAACGGAGAGTCTTATTCTGGGGCTTGGAAAGAAGGACTCATTGATGGAGAAGGTACTTTTAAACGGATAGATGGATCTCAATTTATCGGACACTCTAAAGACGGGCTTCGTCATGGAGAGGGTATGTTGGTCTGGGAGACTGGCGACACTTTAAGAGGTAATTGGATGGCTGGCAAACTCGATGGCAATACCGAATACATTTTCAGTAATGGAGATCAGATGATGGCAAGTTGGGATGATGGAGAACTGATAGACGAAATGAATTATCTGACCGCCGATGGATTTGAGATCCCAGGAACGATCCATGACATTGAAGATGAATTGGTACTAACGGACCTTGATAGAATTCCCGACTTTGAAGAAAATATGCAGCTCGGACTTTATAGTTTTGGCATGGAATATAAAAACATGAATCGATTTGAAGAAGCTACTGCACTTTTACAACGTTCTCAGGAGTATACGCCAATCAATTCCAGATTTAATTCTGTAATCGTAATGCAACTTTCGGAGGTAAAAGAAAGACAAGTCAATGGTGGATGGGCAAGGTTGGATTAGAATGCACTTTTGAAAATAGCATATTTCGATAGGATACTTTTATACATCAATGCCAAAAAACTTAAAGGGTTTATTTAAAATCATACCTTAATTCAATCAATCCCTAAAGAAATACTATTTCCATTCTAATGAAAAAGTCATGTGTAATAGCACATGGCTTTTTCTGTTTTATACAAAAAAATAAGTCTTATCCCGAGGCCTGTGATTCCCTGCCTTAGTTCTCAATAAATAACCTTTCTTCTTTTTTTCTTCCATCTCTATCCACTCTTATTAACCTAAAGTTAACACCAGACAAACATTGAGTTAATGACTAGTCCGCAATTTTACAGTGATTTTAGAGCAGTTTAATTAGAACATTAAAACATAATTTCACCAAAATGAATCAACGAGTCATGAAAAAAAATCTTTTGTTTTTATTAGGCCTGGTATTATCAATAAGCCTCTTCACTAGTTGTGGAGATGATGACACCTCGGTAATTGTAAGCATCAGCGGTACCGTTACAGATGATACCGGCGCGGCATTGGAAGGAGTAAGCGTAAGTGAAAAGGGAGGAGCGAGCTCAAGTACTACTAGTGCTACTGGTGAATACACCATTGACGTAGCCGACAATGCGACCTTAATTTTCTCTAAAGAAGGTTATAGCAATACAGAAGTTGCGGTAAGCACAGGGACAATCATTGATGTAGTCGTAAATAGAAGCCCGGCAATTTTATTCGGACTTTACTTTGAAGAAGCTGGAAACCAATCTATTGACCCAGGAATTGACTTAGGGGCTGCCAGCATCAGAACGAATGCAAACTTAGGAGCATTAAGTACACCTGCTGGAGTTTTTGAAACAGTAGATTATAAAGGAGCAGTATCTCCTACCGATATGGTTTGGTATGCTGGTTGGACTTCTTACGAAAACATCTTGAGTGGCGGAAAAACCAAAAGCTTTACGCAAGGAACCCTGGTAAACATTACGGATGCAGATATAAAAGCAGCAGGTAATGACATCAATTGGACCAAAGACAATACTTATGTTTTGGATGGTTTTGTATTTGTAAATGATGGGCAAACCTTGAACATCGAAGCAGGTACCGTGATCAAAGGTAAGGCGGGAGAAACCGATAATGCTTCTGCCTTAATCATTGCTCAGGGAGGCAAAATCATGGCAGAGGGGACCGCTACAGACCCTATTGTTTTCACCTTTGAAGGAGATAGTGGAACCGGGCAAGAGCCTAGCCTACAAGGACAATGGGGTGGTTTGATCCTACTTGGAAAAGCTAGCTTGAACTCTACTCCTGGCGTTTCTGCAATCGAAGGGATTCCCACCAATGAACCTAGAGGTTCCTATGGAGGATCTGACGATGCTGATAACTCTGGAGTTATCAAATACGTTTCTATCCGTCATGGTGGTACTAACATCGGTGAGGACAATGAAATCAATGGTTTGACACTTGGTGGTGTAGGTACTGGAACGACTATCGACTATGTGGAAGTTGTAGCCAATAGAGATGATGGTTTCGAGTGGTTTGGTGGTACGGTAAATGGTAAACACCTCCTTTCTATCTTCTGTGGAGATGATGCTTTGGATTACGATGAAGGCTACCGTGGTCAAAACCAATTCGTCATCAATCACCAAAATCCTGATGCGGATGCAGCAGACAGAGGTGGAGAGCACGATGGTGGAACAAATCCTGAAGCGGCGACGCCCTATGCGACGCCAATCTTTGCCAATGTTACTTCTATTGGTAACTCAGGAAGCAGGGCGCTTACCTTTAGAGACAATGCTGGAGGGGAATACCACAATAGTATTTTTATCAACTATGGTAGAGGAGTAGACATCGAAGACTTAGACGATCAGGCAGAAGATTCTTACAAGCAATGGCAAGATGCTAATCTAAAATTGCAAAACAATGTATTCTATAACATTGGAGCTGGGGAAACTGGAACAGCCTTGTTTACGATCACGAACTAAGTACACTTTTAAATCCCATGTCCCATCATTAGAAGGACTAACTAATACTAAAAGCCCAGATGAATTCATCTGGGCTTTTACTTTTTAAAATAGAAATTGAATGTTCTTTCATTCCACAGCTATTCAAGCGGCTTTATTACCAAGCCAATTTCCTTAAACTTAATAAATAGTTAACACTAAGCTCAAATTCTATTAACCTAAGACCCGCATCTTTGCAGTGGAAATTTATTAATCAAAAAAATTAGTAATTCAGAGATGAAAAAATGCTTATCCTTTTTAGTAGCGATATTTTGCTTAAATCTTGCCATCGCCCAAACGGGTACCGTCGCAGGAAAAATTATCGAAAAAGATTCTGGTTTTGAAGTCATTGGGGGCAATGTAATGGTCGTAGGTGCTGCGGGTCAAGGTACAGCTTCTGATTTAGATGGCAATTATACGTTGAAACTAGCACCTGGTACTTATGCACTGGAATTTTCCTACATTGGCTTTGCCACTCAAACCATTGCAGATATCGTGGTACTCGAAGGAGAACTTACTCAACTGGACATTCAACTATTTGAGGATGCGGTAGAATTAGACATTGATGTAGTGGTTACCGCTAAGGCTTCCAGGAGTTCAGAAGGAGCGATGCTTTTATTGCAAAGGAAATCTGCGGTTGTAATGGATGGGATTTCTGCCAACCAAATCAGCAAAAGCGGAGACAGCAATGTCGCAGCTGCCGTTAAGAGAGTAAGTGGCGTTACCATCGAAGGTGGAAAGTATGTTTATGTCCGTGGATTAGGAGATCGCTATAGTAAAACAACATTGAATAATGCAGAAGTTCCAGGATTAGATCCCAACCGCAACGCGGTACAAATGGATCTCTTCCCTACCAATCTCATCGACAACATCGTTGTCTACAAAACCTTCTCCCCTAACCTACCGGGTGACTTTAGCGGCGGTTTGGTAGACATCTCCACCAAAGATTTCCCAGAACAATTTAATATTGCCGCCTCTGCTAATTTGAGTTATAATTCCAATGCCAATTTCAATAGTAACTTTCTCACTTCTCCTGGCGGACAAAGTGATGATTTGGGTTTTGATGACGGTACCCGCGCGGTTCCGGCACTCGTTACCGAAAACGTGGATGCGCTTCCCAATTATTCTGATGGATTAAATGATCCACAAAAAGGACAGCAGTTGAACGAGCTTACCAATTCTTTTAATAACAATTGGAGCCAACAACAAGAAAGTAAATTTCTAAATCAAAGTTATTCCATCTCTATCGGCAATCAAAAATCACTTTTTGGTAAGCCGCTAGGTTTCAATACCGCTTTGTCTTATAGCAAAGGTTATTCTGGATATCAAAACGGACTATTTAGCTTACCCAGGCTAACGGGTAGCGTAGCTACTACCGACCAATTGAATACGCAGGTTAGTTTGACCGATATAAATTCGGGAAGAGAAAATGTACTCTGGGGGGCTTTAATCGGAGCTTCTTTAAAACTCAATAGCAATAACAAAATCAGTTTGAATGTTTTGCACAATCAAAGTGGTATGACAGGAACTGAATTTGCAGAGGGTGTCAAAAGAGTGGATGATGGAGATGATGTTTTTCAAACCCGTACTTGGCAATATTTGGAAAGAGGATTGTCTACTGCTCAACTTTCTGGAAAACATGTTTTCACTGAAAAAAATAATTTCGAAATCAACTGGTTGAGCTCTTTCACCCTTTCCACACAAGAAGAACCAGATCTTCGTTTCTTCACCAATCGCTATTTGCCAGAAGATGATCGTTACTTTATAAAACCTTCCAGTGACGGAGTGCCTATTCGCAACTACCGCGATATGACACAAACCAACTGGGACAATAAAATCAATTTAATTCTTCCTTTTACCCAATGGTCCGGTTTGAAATCTGAGCTAAAAGTGGGTGGAAGTTATGTGATGCGCCAACGCGAATTCCGGGAATCTCGTTACAACTTTAATAATCAAAGTGCTAGTCTACCAGACGGTGATATTACGGCTTACTTTGGAGAAGATAATCTATTACAGATTGGAGAAGATGGCAGCTATGCGAATAGTGGCGCTGGTGTTTACATGGCAGAAAATAATGTTCCTGCCAATAATTATGATGCGAGTTCTGAAGTATTTGCGACTTACGCCATGGTAGATTTGCCATTGACTAAAAAGCTTCGAGCGATCACTGGATTGCGGGTAGAAAATCCGCAAGTGAGTTTATTGACTTATGACGAATCGCTCTTGGAAAACTATGCCCAACTAGATGGCGAAAGCAATCTCTTAAAAGGCATCGACTTTCTACCTGCTTTAAATTTGAACTACGAGATCAACGAAAAATCTAAATTGCGTTTTGCTTACAGCAAAACCGTAGCCCGACCTACTTTCCGAGAGTTGGCCCCCTTTGCAAGTTTTACTCCTGCCAGAGGAGTGACGGTTGGTAATCCAGAGCTCAAGCGCAGTCAGATTGACAATGTAGATTTGCGTTATGAAATGTTCCCTGCTTCAGGGGAGGTATTTTCGGTAAGTGCTTTTTATAAAAACTTCGTCAATCCAATTGAAGCAACTTTCAATACAAAAGCGCAAAACCCAGAATTTACCTGGCGAAATGTAGATCAAGCTTTCCTCTTGGGTGGAGAAATAGAAATCAAAAAGAAACTAGGTTTTATTGGAAAAGCATTTAGTGGTTTTAGTGCAGGAGCAAACTTCGCTTATATCTACTCGCGTACCACTATCGACGCAGAAGAAATGGAACTGATCTTGGCAGATGATCCTGAGGCGGTCAACTACCGAGAGATGTTTGGACAAGCGCCCTACTCTTTCAATGCGATCTTATCTTTTAGAAGCAATAGTGGCGCGACCAATGTAAATCTAAGTTACAATGTAGTCGGACCAAGAATCATTACCGTAGCAAGTGGAGCGACACCTAATTACTATTTGCAACCACAACCTTCTTTAAACTTCAATTTGAGTCAAGAACTCAATGATCGATTTAAAATTAAAGTAAGTGGTCAAAACCTACTCAACAGCAAATACCAGGAAATGGTAACGTATAAAGGCGAGGAATACCCGGTGAATGTCTTTCAACTAGGTCGTACTTATGCTTTGGGTTTATCTTATAGGTTTACAAAATAAAAGAAATTGTTTTAAGGAAAAAAAACACAATCTCTGAGCAGAGACTAAAGATTTTTTGTTTATTAAATTTCCCCGGACGGCTTACGGATTAATTTCTGTAAGCTGTCTTTTATTTGCAGAAAGATAATTTTTGATCTTCAAAATTAAGAGCGACTTCATTGGTACTAAAAAATGGGAATCCCAAAATACCATCTAAACGCATCCCGTATTCTTTTTCAATAGTCGTAAGATCGACCATAAAGAATTTCATCTCTTCCAAAGATCTATTTCCGAGAACCGTAGATTTTATTCTAATACTTTCCACAACTTTGCCTGCTCCATCTACTCCTACTAATTCCCCTTTGTCTGTCGCAGATATTTTCAATTTCTTTTGCCAGCGAGAATGGATAATATTGACTTCTGATCCCGTGTCCAAACCAAAATATCCAAGCTTGCCATTCACTTTCATTTTTACAATGGGCAAATGTTCCAGATAACTAAAAGAAACGATGTCCTCCGCTTTCCGAAAATTAGCGGGCATCTTTTCTGTTCTCATCAAGCGGATTACTTTTTGTTTATAATCGATATGCAGTTCTTTCCCTTTTAAAAACTCATAACCAATCAAACCCTCGATGGCTTTTCCGGTCATTTTTTCAAAGCAAGACATGTCCATCAACTGCGCATCCACTTGTTTGTATTCTACTCCAGCCCATTTAAAATGATCGACCTCCACCGCTCCTACTGTCGCATTCCCTTGAATCCCATCCACAGTGGTCGTTTCGACCTTCGAAAAATCATTGCTATTGATGACCAAACCAGGAGCTCCCGTATCTAAAACGAAATTCGCACTTTCCCCATTTATTCTTGCTTCCACCAAAATCATCCCACCTGCCAAATCAAAAGAAGCATAGGATATCGCCGGGCCTTTATCAATTATGTTAGCTTCCTTTTCAGTGTCCACCATATCACTAGTCCCTAAAAAGGCAACGCCATTTTGGGAAAAAGCAACTTGGCTCATCAGCATAAGAAAAAAAAGAATGGATCTCATTGATTTGACTTCCTTGGCCTTATTGCCAAGTGAAGACCTAAAATAGAAGCTTTTAGGCAAAAAATCAACACTGAGTTAATATAAAATTAACATTGGGTTAACATTAGCGTACCTAAAAGGAGTTGTTCCAATGAAAAAGAGAGGCGGTCAAGAAAGGATTTGCTGAAATAAACGGGAGAGAAAATAGATGATAAACGCTATTGGTAGGAGGAATTGAACAAGTCCTGCTAATCAAGCTGCAAAGGATTCTAAGCTTTTTAGGATCAAATAACTCAGATAGCCTTCATCCTTATTGAGTACCCCTAGTCTATTATTAGTGAGGTGCATAAAATCCGCATAGAGCATCCAAAGCTCTTGCTGCTCCTGAGATTGAGCAATAGATTCCGGCCAAAAACTGTATCGCTGAGCAAGAGGTCGTTTTTCTAAAAAGCCTTTCTCCTGTGCAGCCATTAACTTCGTTTTGATCGAACGGGTATCCAATAGCCATTGATCCATACTCTCCTCTTCAAAACTAGCCCCTTCTTCCAATGCTTCCCAAAGTTGCTGATGAAAAGGAATCAAGCTATTCTTCTGGCTTTTAAAAGCTTCTTCGAAAGCGTCTAGATTACTCGCCATGGCTTCTTTGGCTTGCGTCGCAAGATCTTCGCCGCTCAGGTGAGGAATGGAACGGGGCAGCCAATTGTGAAAAAAGAAATGAAAAAAGGAACAGGCTTCCGTAGCATCCATCCCCAGGCTATGGACAAAACTCAAATGCAGTTTGATGGCCGTGCCTAAGGCATCTTCATAAGTCCAATCTTTTCCTTTAGAAGCCAATTGGTCCAGTACTACTTTGGAGGAAGCATAAAATTGTTGCTCCGCAATCTGCAAACCAATTTTTCCACCATAGCGTTGCAGCTCTGCTTCGTATTTTTCAAACTGCAAAGTATTATTGGGTAGCCAACGATGCTCTTCGGCAATCTCCAGGAGGTAATCCGGATCATTCCGTAGGGAAGGTTTAGAATCGAAATAGTTTTGAAAATGTTCGCGCAAATTAGGTTTTAAAATATCTTCTAATAAATCCTTGACTCCAAAAAATCGCAAACGAATATGAGGTCCCCGATCCCAATACCGGATAAAGAAAAAATGATTGGCGATTCCTGTTTTAAGCGTAGTTTGGATATAGGGCAATACGGCTTCCGAGAGGAAACTTTCCCAAGGTTCATTATAGTATAAATACACAGCGAGACACTGGTATTCTTTCTTTTTTGACATTTGATTTTTTTTTGAGACCAGAAACAAGCTCTAGTTTGCACTAAAACCCTTTTCAATATTACCTTTTTTACTACAAAATCTTAGCCAAAAGTTTAATATATCTTTTTTGAAAGGTCCGTAAATTCTCTTTTAATTTTTTTCACCATGAAGCTATTAGAGTCATTAAAATACTTCTTATGCCTTTTCAAAAGTAAAACATATCGTATCTAAAAACACAAAGGGCCTAACTTGAAGGTAGACCCTTTGTTCTTGGGCGACCACCTACTTGTGCTCGGTAAATGCTATTGCAATTTTAACCGAATCGGATTGCTGGACTCTGGCCACTACCAAATACCATCAATACTACGAACGATCCCTGTTTGGGAATCTGACTACCGTATGAAAGGTCCGTAAATTCTCTTTTATTTTTTTTCACCATGAAACTATTAGAGTCATTAAAATACTTCTTATGCCTTTTCGAAAGTAAAACATACGGTGTCTAAAAACACAAAGGGCCTAACTTGACGTTAGACCCTTTGTTCTTGAGCTATTTAATTATTTTTTCCTAATTGGAAATCTTTTTTATCTGACAAAAACCGATTAGCTGTCTTTCCCAGCGTCTTCTACTTCTTCGTATTCCACATCGGTTACATCTTCGCCAGGATCAGTAGTGGTACTTCCTTCTGCTCCATTTGGATCAACCGTTGGGCCATCCGCATTTGGTGCACCTCCCTCTTGTGTATCTGCATACATTTCCTGAGAAGCCGCTTGCCAAGCCGTATTCAAGGTAGCAGTAGCAGCGTCGATTTTATCAAAGTCTTCTGCCTTGTGTGCTTCTTTCAATTCTGCCAAAGCAGTTTCGATAGGCGCTTTATTGGCATCAGAGATTTTCTCGCCAAACTCTTTCAATTGTTTTTCCGTTTGGAAAATCAAAGAATCTGCCGTGTTCATTTTATCCACTTTTTCGCGCGCTTCTTTATCGGTGGCAGCATTGGCTTCTGCCTCTGCTCTCATGCGATCAATTTCTTCTTGCGATAAACCAGTAGAGGCTTCGATACGGATCGTCTGTTCTTTACCGGTTCCTTTGTCTTTAGCAGATACACTAAGGATACCATTGGCATCCATATCAAAAGAAACTTCTACCTGAGGAACTCCTCTTGGTGCTGGTGGAATACCATCCAGGATAAATCGACCGATTGGGCGATTGTCTTTGGCCATTGGGCGTTCTCCTTGTAGGATATGGATTTCTACAGAAGGCTGATTGTCAGCTGCCGTAGAGTATACTTTAGATTTTTTGGTAGGAATCGCGGTATTGGCTTCGATGACAACATCATAGACACCACCCATTGTTTCGATTCCCATCGAAAGTGGCGTAACATCCAATAATAATACATCTTGTACATCTCCACTTAATACACCACCTTGGATAGAAGCTCCTACTGCAACCACCTCATCCGGGTTTACCCCACGGTTCGGTTTCTTGCCAAAGAATTCTTCAACAGCCGCTTGGATTCTAGGAATTCGAGTAGATCCTCCAACAAGGATGACTTCGTCGATTTCGCTTTTGCTCAAACCAGCATCTTTCAATGCCAATTCACAAGGCTTTAAAGTACGAGCTACTAAATCATCTGCCATTTGTTCGAACTTCGCGCGGCTCAATTTAAGCACCAGGTGCTTAGGTACTCCGTCAACAGCCGTTACATAAGGTAGATTGATTTCTGTTTCCGTAGAAGAAGACAATTCAATTTTCGCTTTTTCAGCGGCGTCTTTTAGACGTTGAAGTGCCATAGGATCTTTACGAAGATCAATATTTTCTTGGCCTTTAAAAGATTCAGCCAACCAATCGATGATTACTTGATCAAAGTCATCTCCTCCAAGGTGCGTATCACCATTGGTAGATTTCACTTCAAATACACCATCTCCTAATTCTAGGATAGATACATCGAAAGTACCACCACCAAGATCATAAACCACGATGGTCATGTCCTTGCTACGTTTGTCGAGGCCATAAGCCAAGGCAGCTGCCGTAGGTTCGTTGATAATTCGATTTACTTTAAGACCTGCGATTTCTCCTGCTTCCTTAGTCGCTTGACGTTAGAATCATTGAAATAAGCAGGAACGGTGATTACCGCATCTGTAACTTCAGCACCAAGGAAATCTTCTGCCGTTTTCTTCATTTTCTGAAGAACCATCGCAGACAATTCTTGAGGCGTATAAAGACGGCCGTCGATATCTACGCGAACCGTATCATTATCACCTTTGGCTACTTTATAAGGCATTCTGGTTGCTTCATTTCCCATTTCTGAAAAACGAGTTCCCATAAATCTTTTAATGGAAGAGATTGTTCTGGTTGGATTGGTAATAGCTTGGCGTTTGGCAGGGTCACCAATTTTACGCTCCCCGTTGTCCAAGAAAGCCACTACCGAGGGAGTTGTTCTTTTACCCTCATCATTAGGAATCACGACTGGCTCATTGCCTTCCATAACGGCGACACATGAGTTGGTTGTTCCTAAGTCAATTCCGATAATTTTACCCATTTTATTCTATCTTTTTTATTTTGAAATAAGAGGATCAAACCACACTTAAAGTTTCGAGTATTAATTTGATACAAAAAAGAAAGATCAATAGATATGCCAAGCCAATTAGACCGCCAAATATGCAGATTTAAGGAAAAAAGGAGAAAAATAAGGG
>CALLVY010000581.1 GCA_938015925.1 uncultured Saprospiraceae bacterium | reverse complement strand
AGATACGCTAAAAATTGGTGCCTGGCGAATTGGGATTGGACTAAAAGCATTTGATCATTTTAAAGGAGCCAATAACTGGAATGGTGTTTATGCAATGGAATTATTCAAAGATGATGAACTGGTCTATGATTTTAAAATGGAAACCTTTGCTTTTAATGAGTCTCGTTACATCAATGCGCATTTAGATTACGAAGAACAGGTCGACAATAATAGTTACATCAACCGGTTTTTTACCCTTCCGGGAAATCGCTTGTCTATTTATAAGTCAAAAAAAGAAGAAGGAGTGATTACGCTTTCTAAAAGTAAAGCGAACAAAATAACGATGATTGCACATGACCTTGAAGGGAATAAATCTACTTTGGAATTTTGGGTTCGTCGTGCTGAAGTAAAGCCGAATAAAGAGATTCCTTATAATTACATGTTGGCTTACGATCAAGAAAATTTAATCAGCAATGCCAATCTGGATTTGTATTTTCCGAAAGGATCATTATATGAAAATTTATACCTCCGCTATCATTCATCCAATGAGGAGTCTGCAGGTGTTTATTCGTCGGTACATCATTTGCACCATGATAAAGTTCCACTTCATCGATACATCGATTTGGCGATTGCACCAACGGTGCTGCCAGAAGATCTACGTTCCAAAGCCTTCATTGCATTCTGTAAAGACAATGAAATGGAAAACTGTGCAGGCGAATGGAAAGATGGAAAACTAAAAACAAAAATTCGTTCACTTGGCGATTATTGCATTATGGTCGACCAACGCGCTCCAAGCATCAAGCCCATTGCTTATCAAAACAATATGAAAGGTTTCTCTAAAATGTCTTTCGAGATTGATGATGATTTTGAAACGGCTAGAAATATTGATGAATTTACTTACGAAGCCACGGTTGATGGCCAATGGATTTTGATGAGTTTTGATAGCAAGAAGAATTTGTTGACCCATTATTTTGATGGTCGAATTGGTTCGGGAGAACACGATTTTCGATTGGTAGTAAGAGATCATGTGGGGAATGAACGGGTTTTGGAGAGACGGTTTAGTCGATAGGAAGCATCTAGAAAAAAATATCGAGAGTTGTGAATAAAACTAAACATTCGCAACTCTCGTCTTGTTTCTAGTAAGAACTTTATAAAAAAAATAAAAATGACACATCTCAAAGAAGGAGACAAAGCGCCGAATTTTTCAGGCTTGAACGAAAAGGAAGAAAAGGTTTCCCTCAAAGATTTTAAAGGGAAAAAACTAATACTGTTTTTCTATCCCAAAGACAATACGCCAGGCTGTACTGCTGAGGTTTGTAATTTGCGAGATAATCATGCAGCGATGCAAAAGCAAGGGTATGCCCTATTGGGAGTGAGTGCAGATACTCCAAAGAAACACAGCAATTTTATCAAGAAATTTGACCTGCCTTTTTCCTTACTCGCGGATACTGAATTGGAAACCATCAAAGAGTATGGTGTCTGGGGACCTAAGAAATTTATGGGTCGGGAATATGAAGGAATTCATCGAACGACTTTTGTGATCGACGAAAAGGGAAAAATTACAGAAGTGATTGCGAAAGTAAAAACAAAAGCACACGCAGAACAAATCTTAGCATAAGATTTTGAACAATGCTTTTAAGAGACGGGAAAAGAATAATGAATTTTTTTCCCGTCTAATTACTAACGAGAGCTAGCAACAAAAGTGGCGATAAAGATCAAAGCCATTTTCATACTGCTACTAATGGTTTCGTCCATCTCGTCGATGATGACCCAATCTCTTGGGTCGCCCTCCCAGGTGGTATGCATGCGGAAATAACCATGTGATTCTCCGCGGACGATCCATTCGTCCATGCGATTCCCGTAGCGAGTTTTAAAGGTAAGTTGGATTTTGTTGTCGGTGATCCGCCACTCCCGATTATCATTGGCCCAAATCTGCCGAAAAGTGATGACTTCATTTTGATTACCCATGAGTTCCCATTTGCCAGGATCATCAGTAAACAGTGTTCGAACATAACCGTTTTCTTCTCCAACGCTATAATCCCAACTGTTCCAATCTCCTCTATTTTGCCAACGTATCTTTAGTTCGCCAGTGGCTTCCAGTTCCTCCAGGTCGGGTTCTTCTTCCCCTTCCAAGACTTCGGGGTAGGTATAAATATTCCATTCCGTCAACTCATCACTCCACTTGCTGGCGATACCGGTGAAATATTGCTGTGCGGATAGAATTGAAGAAGAGGCACTTAAAATAAATAGAGCGATTAGGAATCTCATCATAAAATATAGAATGGTGGAACGATGATTTTTATTATAGGAAGCTTTTCTTTTTCGAAAAAAGAAATCCCGAATTCTGGATTTTCCAAAATTCGGGAGGACTTCTGTTTGATCTTGCCGAGGTATTGAAATAGTTTGCACTATTGCTGATCGTCCAAAAAAGGAATTAGAATGGCAAGTCGTCAGTCATATTGTCGCTGGGTGGTTCGTCAGTCGCGGCAGGGAAATCTCCGGCAGGAGCAGCAGAAGTCTGTGCTTGTCCGGCTTTATCCAAACGCCATGCATCGAGGTTGGTAAAGTAAGAAGTTTTACCTTCTTTGGTATACTCCCGTCCTCTAAGGTTGAAAGTTACTTTCATAAGGTCTCCTTCATTATAAGGATCCAATTTATCACAATTGCTTTGAGTCAATTGGAATTTAATTACTTGAGTATATGCACCATCTTCGATTTCAACGACGAATTCACGTTTTTTGAAACTGTCCGTTACTTGAGCGGTATCGAATTTTTTGTGCAGCTTACCTTCTACTTCAAAAGCCATTAGATGAAATTTGTTGATTTAAGAAAAAAATTACTCGCAAAAATACGAAAAAAAATGCAGGCTTAGAAATTCCTGAGGGATTGTGTACAGCTTATTTTGAAAGAAAAAAAGAGGGTTTGGAGGTTTTTTTGGGATTTAGGGCCTTAACGACTTTAATATTCCTTTTGAAAAAACGCTCTAAAAGCGATAGATTCTGTTTTTGTTGTAATTGGGGATAAACCTTAAGAACATATGTTGTGAGTAGTAAAGAGTATTCTTTTGGTTTATTCGATAAGCATATATTCTTGTGAATTCAGAAATTGTATACTGCCAATTAGAATTTTATCTGTGCTTATACCATAATTTCCTCGGATGAAGAACAGCTGAATTTGGGTACTCGGTAGGAATTGTTCCAGGTCAGAAGCCGTAAATTGATAAACTCCATTGTCATTAGCAGTAATAAACTCTAGAGATCTTTTGCCAGGGCTAGTAGTTCCAAGAGCAATAATTAAAACATCGAGCTTATTGCTTTCATCTGCATTCCAAATCAATTTTGTTCCTCCATTTTTATTAATGGTATTGGTGTTAGGCGATAAATGCGGTTTGATATCCCCCTCAAGAGGAGGGAAAAAACCAGTGATTTGGTCCTTTCCCTTTTTTAATAGAAAAGGAATGTTTTCCTGTTTTTTGATAGGGAGTACGGCTAAGGGATCGCTAGGAATTAAAGTGTTATCATCAGGCCTGAAATACTGGTGGAAATTTTTTTCATCCTGAAATGGTATATTATAATCATTTACGAAAAGTTGGTCGATATATGGAGAAGCATTGGTATGACCATTAATTGATTTGAGAATAGAAGTTTCTTGTTGGTCAAAATCATTTTGGAATACAGATAAAATATAATGGTCGTAATCGGCTGAAGTGAAATCTACAGGAGTAGGGAAATTGTTGGAAGTTAGTTCCAAAAAAATAGCTTGGTCTCCAGTTTTGTCTGCAATGAAATCTTTAGGAACTTGTTGGATTAGGTCATCGTCATTTTGGCAAGCGAAATAAGAACATGCGAGACCAATAAATAGAAGGTAAAATAACTTTTTCATTTAAAGAGGATTTTTATATAGAAACCAAGAACAGTATTTTTTTTTAAAACAACAAGAATTAGCCTTGTTTTTAACACTATGTATTCGTTTGGTGTACTGCGTGTTAACGTATTGTGATACTTGATCTATTTTAGAAAAAAAAGATCAAAATAAAAAGGGGGAGAGAAAATGAAAATAGGAAAAAGCAAAAAAAAATAGCGTCGGGCCCGGTAGGTAGGATAAGGAGGTCATGACCCGACACTATCTAATAAAGTGAATTTGAAACAGTTGGTGTTTAAACTGGCTGTTCCAGTAATTTATAGATATCCGTTGGGTTGGAGCAGAGAATGGCGCGATTGCCACGGATAGCTATAGGAGCCTTTATCATATCTGGGTTTTTGGCCAGAATGTTCAGCCAGTTTGTTTTGCTGAATTCACGGCCCCTTATATATTGCTGATAGAAAGGGTGGGCTTTGTTTAATAAATCCTTGGGATGGGCTTCCAAAGATTTAAGGATGGTTTGCCAGCTAGTGCTGGTAGAGGGCGTTTGCCCAAAAGCATAAGTTTTCAAATGATTGGTCATTCCCTTCGCATGTGCTACTGTCTTGCGGTGGTCGCTAGAATCTGGATGATAATAGAGTAGTATTTCGCGATTATGGGTCTTCATATAAGTTATTCTATTGAGTTTTTGTAATTAAGTGAAATAAAAATACGTTAAAATAACAATAAGTCCAAATTTTATTTTGCATAAATAGTAAAAGCCCAGAAGAAATAATTTCTCCTGGGCTTTTGTTTGTCTTGGGTAGAATGATTTTATCAATAAGCCTTCGCAAATAAAACCCTTTGTTGAGAAGGTTTTCCGGTAAGGACACATTGGCCTTCTTCTACTTCTGCATCCAAAGGAATACAGCGAATCGTTGCTTTAGTCAGCTCTTTGATCTTTTTCTCGGTTTCGGTAGTCCCATCCCAATGAGCAGAAAGGAAGCCACCTTTTTCCTCCAAAACGCTTTTGAAGTCTTCCATAGAATCGACTTTAGTGATGCGTTCATTGCGGAAATCGAGTGCTCGTTGGAAAAGATTATTTTGAATGTCTTCCAAAAGCTGTTCGATATAATCAGCGATGCCATCTACTGGCTGAGCACTTTTTTCTTTGGTGTCCCGACGAGCGATTTCTACCTGACCTTTTTCCAAATCTCTTTTCCCGATTCCAACTCGAACAGGTATTCCACGCATTTCATATTCCGCAAACTTAAAGCCAGGGCGTTTCTTTTTATCCATGTCGTATTTTACCGAAATGCCTTTTTCTTTTAGCGCCGCCATGATTTTTTCCGCTACCTCATCGATGACAGGATCTGGTTTTGGAATAGGTACAATAACCACCTGTAGAGGTGCTAATTTTGGAGGGAGTACCAGGCCATCATCATCAGAATGCGTCATAATTAATCCACCGATCAAACGAGTAGACACTCCCCAGGAACTGGCCCAGACATGTTGTGATTTTTGATTTTCATCCAAAAATTTCACATCAAATGCTTTGGCAAAATTCTGCCCCAAGAAGTGGGAAGTACCTGCTTGTAGTGCTTTTCCATCTTGCATTAAGGCTTCGATGGTATAAGTGTCTATTGCTCCGGCAAAACGCTCATTAGCAGTTTTAACTCCTTTGATAACAGGCATTGCCATGTATTCCTCTGCAAATTCGGCATAGATATCCTGGATCATTCGCGTCTCCTCTTCCGCTTCTTGACTACTCGCATGGGCGGTATGCCCTTCTTGCCAGAGAAATTCTGAAGTTCTTAAAAATAAACGCGTCCGCATTTCCCAACGCATTACATTGCACCATTGATTGATCAATAGCGGAAGATCGCGGTAGGAGTTGATCCAATCTCGATAAGTATTCCAAATAATGGTTTCTGAAGTCGGTCTAATGATGAGCTCTTCTTCTAGTTTTGCACTTGGGTCAACGACCACACCTGTACCGTTTGGATCATTCATCAGACGGTGGTGAGTAACAACGGCACACTCTTTGGCGAAACCTTCTACATGTTCGGCTTCTTTGCTAAGAAAGCTTTTGGGGATCAAAAGCGGGAAAGAAGCATTGACGTGTCCAGTTTCTTTGAACCGTTTGTCCAATTGGGATTGCATGTTTTCCCAAATGGCAAAACCATTGGGTTTGATCACCATACACCCCCTAACAGCAGAATTGCTAGCCAATCCAGCTTTCTTAACGATGTCATTATACCATTGGGAATAATCTTCATCTCGAGCAGTAATTTCCTTTGCCATGAATCAATTTTGGGTTTAAGAAATCCTAATTTCTTAGAAAATCAATAAACATTAACGAATAATTAAATGTTTAATCTATACGAACTTAGTGACAGATGAATCCTATCTCCGTCTTAATAGTACAAGTTTGGAGGCTTTTTTAACATATTTAACACCATTAGGATTCACTTTAATACAGTTTTAACAAAAAAGTAGCCACAAAAGTAATAAATTACGAACAAGCTTGTAAGAGAGTCTAGGTAATTACATTTAAAAATTTCGTTTATGAAAAATTATAA
>CALLVY010000580.1 GCA_938015925.1 uncultured Saprospiraceae bacterium | reverse complement strand
GCAATAAATAAGAAGTTGATAAATCCGTGCATCCTCCATTGGTAAAGTGGCGTCCTTGCCCCGAAATCAGGTCTCCTTTTTCATTGAAAGACATGCCTCCATAAGCGCCTAATCGCACCAGGTCCGAGGTGATATTGAGTTCCTTTCCAGAAAGATCATAAGCCGTTAATTCTAGGGATTCGAGGTATTCTCCGGTGGCTACATAAATTTCTTTTCCCAAAACAATTTCGAGATCCAAGCCTTCATATACGCTTGAGGATTGGCCTTGCTTAATAAAGGTTTTCCACAAAGGAAACCCATGCTCCGCAGAAAGGGCACAGAGATAAACGCCAGGCTCCTCTTCCGCAAAAGAACCATCCATTGCTCCTTGGTCGATCAAAGCAAAAATACGATCTTCGCTGATGGTCAGTCTAGCAATTTTATCATCTTCGGAGCTACCAAAAGTTCTGGAAAAAAGAAGGTCTCCGGCATTGTTTAACTTTACCAACCAGGCATCTTTTCCTCCGTGGTTAAAAGAGAGATCGCTTTTTGCGGAAGCGGTAAAACCTGTTAGCAGGAGGTCGCCAGCTGAAGTCAATTCGCCATCCAAAAACTGATCGTCTTTTTCTCCGCCATATTGTTTTTTCCAAATTAGGTTAAAGTCTTTGTCGACTTTAACAATCGTTCCTAGTTCATTTAGTTGAAACAGGGTGGGCAAAGAATCAGCGGGCGTATGTTCGGCGGAGCCAATCAGATAGAACTCCTCCTCCGCATTTTGCAGTATTTTATGGCAATAAAAACCATCGAGGTAAAGATCGAAATCGATGCTTTGTAGTAAGACTCCTGCTTTGGTATACTGGTGTAGTTTCGTATTTTTTAGAAGGTAATAATGCTGCTCTGTTTCTAAAATACTATTCGTCGACAGCGTATTATTGGTAGACCAGACCTCTCCAGGAACTGAAACCTGAAAGACTTCCTGATTGAGAGAATCAAACTTCGTCAAAAAATTATCTCCAATATTTTCCAAAACTAAAAAGCCACCATCCATCGTCCAGGCGACATCATAGATCATTCTATTTCTTCTGCAAAGACTATCATTGAAAGTTTCTAAAAACCGACGAAAACTTTCTTCTCGGGCATAGCCGATTTCCAAATCAAATTCATCGGTATCGGTACAAATTCCATCGGTGAGGCTTACGGAATATTGGCCGATGCCTAGGCTATCAATACTCTGGTCTGTTTCTCCCGTCGACCAAAGATAAGAGAGGTCCTGTCCTGAATTATTAGACACCGCAACACTTAATCTACCATCTTCGCTATTGCAATGAGGCGGATTAACAACAAGTATGTTTCCATTCAGTATACTTACTTTTACATGAATTGGATCAAAGCCCTTGCAAGCATCTTCGGTAAGAAAGCCTAGATAAATAGTGGTATCGGCAGTGATGCTAAATGCTTTGAGTTGACTACTATCACCACCTCCCCAATCGGGAATACAGCCATTGCAAAGTTTTCCCGTCAGGTCGATTAGCAAGTCTTCTTTTGCACAAATAAAGGTATCTTTTAAAAGGTCTTCTCCTGCAAAAAAATTGGCTTGCAGCAAAACCAATTCTTGGGTATAATTATCTATGTTATTAAGTAAAACGGCATCACCCGAAGATAACAACTGAACATCGCCAAAGGAACCAGGATAGGAAAACCCTTTTATTGCTTCTAAATTTTCGTTGTATAAAAAGAGGGATTCATTTTCTAAACGTACCCAAAAACTTCCGTCCGCTTGAAGCTTCCTTATTTCTGGATTCCGATGCACATCCAGAGGTGACTTTGTCGCAATATTTAATTCTTCGCCAGTAGCGGATACTCGGAGGATATAGCCATTCGATTGGCTTATAGTGACCCAAGGATTGATCTCGCTGAAACTCCTCTGCGCCTTACCACTAATCAGAAAAGAACCATCCTCGCTTGCCAAAAGATTAGACGCAGAACTTAAGGTAGAATGGCCCAGTAATTTTTGCCAGATAAAGGCTCCATCATCGTCTAGTTGAAACAACCAAATAGATCCTTGATCTCCATTGAGCAATGGATCGACCAGATCATAATCCTCAGAATTTGTTCGTGCTAAAATGGTCAATCGATCATCCTTAGATAATACGGCTGAAGTAAGCCCATCATATTCGGAGCCTCCATAATTTTTCAACCAAAGTTCTTCGACATCCGCAGAAAAACGTTGCACCCGTACATCTCTTTTCCCATAAGTCCCCGAATCGATAAAATCACTAGTAAACACATGAAAAAATCCGCCATCTGCCCTAAAAACAATTTGCTCCGGTCTGGAAAAACCTTTATAGAAAAAAGGCTTGATAAAAATTAGCTGTCCGTCTGAACTTAGTTTTATAACTACCCGATCTATCCCTTCTTCGATATGAGAAAAGTCCCCATCATTCTTTCCAATTTGCCCCCATGCCCAGATCATTCCATCTGGTGCTTCCATAATAGATAGCCCGCTATCATTCCCACTTCCTCCAAAGGAAGTTTGCCATAAGGTATCGCCTATCGTACTCAATTTAACAATGGCAATATCTTTCCCTGCACTTGCAGTGGCATTTCTGGACAAGGTAATAATGTGGTCTTGCGCATCTATAAAAAAGTGGGTCATGTCGTTTAGCTCCTCTTTCCATTCCGCCCGGGCAGTGGGCACCCATTGATTCAGTTTATTATTCACTAGGGTATCTTCATATTGGCAATTGCCATCTGAAATCGTAAGGGGATAGCATCCGTAAAAAAGACCATCTACCTGCCCTCCGGTAAAAGCCGTATCCTGCCAAATGTATTCATAATTCATTGCGGGTCCCGTGGTGGTCAATACGGCCTGGGTGGCGCCTGGTCCACAACGGCTGTCTAGCTCAAAAGAAGTAGAAATATTCGCACAAGTATCTTGAAAAAGAAAATTTTGTTGAAGGGTATCAAAGGCCGTCAGGCTAATAGAAATTGCGCCCTCGCAGCTTCCCCAATTGGGGTCTGCCAACTGAGCTTGGAGCGTATAATCGCCGGGGAGTAAATCTAAAACATAAGCGCCCTCAGCATCGGTAAAAGTGAATCGACTTTCGTCTTCCAAGACATTGACTCGCCAATTTACCAAAGGCACTTCTCCTGCATCTTGCAGGCAATTTCCATTAAGGTCTTCATAGATTTTTCCCTGCACGCTGGTAGAGGTAAAAAAATCGTTTAGGTTTATTTTTAAAAGAAAAGCTCCGAGGGTATTGGTGTTGGTATTGTAATAATCTCCGGCTAGCAGCATTTGAAAATCGGAGATCGGCAAGGCTTTCTGGAAGCTAAAAATTAAAGAATCTCTGGAGATGCTTTCTTCCATAAAATTATTTCCCTGCTGATCGAAAACATACATTTCTAAATCCTGCTTATCAGAAGAATTAATGGGCCATCCTTTAGGAAGTAAGGCATAATGATTTTCTAAAAACGTCAGCCCCTCAAATCTATAAAAGGTATTGGGATTGCTTTTATAAGAATGTTTTTCCAGCAAGGAAAAGCCTTCGTCTATTGTGGAAATTTCAGTCCTACCAAATAAACGCAATTGGTTATTGGGTAGGAAATCGATTAGTCCTAATTTGGACTCTCCCGGTCTGTTTTTTTCGGTATCTCTATTCAAACTACCATCTGCAAAATTGATACTCGCGACAAAGGAATAGGGATTGGTCAGATAGCCAATCATCGGATCATAATCGTAAGCATCCGCCGCAACGCCAGAGAAAAAAAGCTGTCCTTTATGGCTGTACATTTTTTGATCGATATAGGAGTCCTCCACATTATAAAAAACACTATCCGGGTTGATCATTTCCCAGGGACTTCGCTGCTTGGAATAGACCACTGTTCCATCCAAAGCAATTCGGCTATAGCAAAAATATTCTTCATACATCAGTCCAAAAAAAAGTTCTCCATTTTCCATTTCAAACAAATGAAAAGCTTCATAAGGATTGGTATCGCAGCTATTGTCTGATAAATTCACATCCTCCATTACTATTCCCTGAGCATCCAATAAGCGCAAAAACAAAGCACTTTCCGCAAAAGTATTTAAGCGATAAAGTAGTGCAATATTTCCATTGGACAGTTCCAGACAACTTACTCCTTCCCAGGCAGAGCTATCG
>CALLVY010000579.1 GCA_938015925.1 uncultured Saprospiraceae bacterium | reverse complement strand
GAAAGCAGCCATAATTCTAGCTCGAATAGATTCTAGTCGTTTTCCACGAAAAGCAGTAACAAAAGTTGGTGGAAAGCGTTTAATTGAGTGGAGTATTGATGCATTAATCAGTATGCCCGAAATAAAACCAATTCTTGCAACAACAGATCGTGCGATTGATGATCCTTTAGCAATTATTGCAGCGCAAAAAGGAATTGCGGTATTTAGAGGCGATTTGGACAATGTTGCGGAAAGAGTCGCAGGTTGTATTCAAGCATTTGAGATAGATTCTTTTGCTAGAATTAACGGAGATAGTCCGTTTTTGCCACAAAAGGATTTATTAGAAGCATTTTCCATCATAGAAGATCCGACTATTGATTTTGTTACAAATCTTCTGCCCCGAGCTTTTCCATATGGAGTCAGTATTGAGGTCATGAAATCTTCTTTTTATTTGGCTCATTTACCTCAATTGACTTCCGCTCATTATCGAGAGCATCTAACTAGTTATTTTTATGATCACATTGATCAATTTAAAGTACATAAGATCAAATATGCTCCTGGGAATGATCATGAGGTAAGGTTAGTTGTAGATACGCCAGAAGATAAAGTTAGAATTGAAAATATATTAGCACAAATACCCCAGAATCGAACACCCGAATTCTCTGAATTAGTCAATTTATATAAAAACACCTTCAACACATGATCAATTTATATTGTATTCGCCCCAAAGGATTTAACATTGGTAACGATGCCATTTTTGTAGGATTGAAGCATTTTGTCCGCAATGCTTTTAAAGAAAACGTCAACATCATTTCACTCCCTGCTACCAGTAAATATGAGTCGCATGGCAAAGCAGGAATCAGTGCTAAAACGGTATATGAAATCAACCAATTTGGTCATGGACTAATCATTGGAGGAGGAAACCTTTATGAAAATGGAGAATTAGAAATCAATCCTACTGCACTAAAAGCATTAGAAGTACCGATGATGATTTTTTCTGTTTCGAGAGGAAAGGTTTATAATAAATCTTTGAAATTTGTATCTCGAACGGATACCATGACAGATGGTAATCTTCAATTGGTGAATAACCGAGCTGACATTTCCATGTCGCGTGACGTGGCCACTGAAGCTTACTTAAAAGGCATTGGTTGTGATACTATTTGTGGAGGTTGCCCTACCCTTTTCATTAATGAAATGCCTCAACACCTCGTTCCAATCAACGAGCAAGACAAAACTGACGCCTTGATTTCTATTCGTACTCCTTCCTTGATGAGTGTACCGACTAATTACCAATATAAAGTAAAAGGAGAAATGGAGGAGATGATCAAGCTACTCCGTAGCAGAGGTTATCAAAAAATCAAAATCTTGTGTCACGATCACCGAGACATTCCTTTCGCAGCTACTTTCCAGGATGTAGATTATGTATACACGGAAGATGTTTATACTTATCTGACCCTACTTCGAAATACTCGTTTGAATATTACTTATCGCCTACACTCTTTTATTCCTTGTATCGCTTTTGATATCCCGACCATCAAAATAAGCTACGATCAACGAGCACTCAGTATGTTGGAAACCATTGGTATGGACGAATGGAATATCAATATGCTTAAAGACAATGTTGTTGAAGCAGTCAGTGATCGCATGGATCGTATGGATGAATTGAGTCAGCGAAAAAGCGTCTTACAAGGTGGCCTTTGGGCTCAAAATAGAAATACGATCGTGCAAAATTTCGATCACTTCTCTACCATGGTTAATCAATACAAGGATACCGGATCTTACCAAAACAATGGAGTAAAAGTATCTTCCTAAAAAGTATTCCCGCTAGTAATTAATACAGAAGTTGTTTTAGAATGAACCCAAGCTTCATTTTAAAACAACTTCACTTTGTAAAAGAAAAAAATACAGAAATGTCTAAGAAGTCAAGCAATACCGATATTCATATAATTGCAGAAGCAGGAACCAATCACAATGGGGATTTAGCAACGGCCAAAGGCTTGGTCGATGTTGCTCATCAATCCGGAGCGGATTCTGTCAAATTTCAAATCATCTATCCTTATGGCCTTTATCTCCCTGGAGAATATTGGTACGGCCATTATGACATCAAAGATGTTATAAAAATCAGACAGGACTCGATGTTGCAAGATGAAGAATATCATGAGTTGGCTGCTTATGCAAAAGAAAAAGGCATCTCCTTTACGTCTTCTGTATTTGATACGCGTGGATTGGATTTGTTGATGAATTTTGATCCTCCTTATATTAAAATTGCTTCTTGTGATCTCAATAATATTCGCTTTATAAAAGAGGTGGCAGAACGAGGAAAGAAGATGATTATCTCCACGGGAATGTCTAGTCTTTCGGATGTAGAAAAATCCGTAAATGCTTTAAATAAAATGAATTTTGATGATATCATTTTATTGCATTGTGTGTCGGTATATCCTGCGACCTTAGATCAAGCGAATCTTGGATTTATTGATACTTTAAAAACTGCTTTTGGTTTTGAAGTAGGATTTTCGGATCACACTGGCAATAGTCTTGCGGCTTCTATGGCGATGGTCAAAGGGGCTCGTTATTTTGAAAAACACTTTACGCTAGACCGTACCCAGAAAGGTTTCGATCATGCTTATGCGATGGAGGAAGAAGGCTTTACGCAATATGTATCGGAATTGCACCAAGCTGCAAATGCATTGACTAGACCTAGCGTTAAGCTGGGAGAAAAAGAAATTTATGTTCGGAAACGGGCGCGCCGATCGCTCTATGCTTCCCGCACTTTAAAAGCTGGAGAAATCATTACGAATGAGGACGTACTCATTGTAAGACCAGAAGGATTGATGCATGCCGATGAAATCGAATTGGTCATTGGAAAGAAAGTAAAAAATACCATTGAACAACACCAGGCGCTAAGTCTCGAATCTTTAGACTCCTAGATTTATGAAGATACTTATTCTCTGTAAAGCTTCTGCTAAGATTGGTATGGGGCACCTGATTCGAAGTCGGACTTTTGCGCAAGCGATTGTCAAGGAGCGAGCGGATCTTGAAATTGAATATATCGCTATTGGTGACAATCTGGTATCCAGCCTTCTTCAGAATCTTGCTGTTCCGGTCTCTTATTATTCTACGGAAAAAGAGGTAAAAATTTCAGGCAACTACGATCTTGCTTTTTTCGATACCATCCATTTGAATGATGATTTATTTTTGAAAATAAAAGAAAGTAGTGCCTTGTGCATTTCTCTTTCTCCTATTTTCGATCACATGCCTAAGGTGGATATTTTATTTAATCGAACCCGCTATATTTTACCAGAATACGAAGCCTTATCTATTCATAAATACCTCGGATTGGAATACACGCTTATCCAGTCCAATTGCACCAAAATTAATCCCCTTCTTTATCAGGCCAATTTGGATCGAGTTAATTTTCCAATTGCGCTTTCGATGGGAGGCGGAGATGCGCCGAATAAAACCTTGCGCTTTCTTAAGAGTTTAAAAAAGTGTAAAATCCCTGCTACCTTTTGGGTAATGCTTGGAGAAGGTTATGGTCATTCTTATGATGAGTTGATTCAGGAAATCAAAAAAGATAGTACACACGAAATCATTTTGGCCAAAACCAATCAATCCATGTGGCATATCCTTAGTAATTGTGTCTTGGCAATTTTACCAGGAGGGATTACTAGTTATGAAGCGATTTATGCCGGCTTGCCTACCATCAACATCGTAGACAATCCAATGTCTTATTTTTTATTGCAAGAACCGGAAGAACGCAAAGCTTGTTTCTATGGCGGTATTCTAAACGATGAAACATTAGACAAACTCAATACGACTATCGAATCCTTATATGAAGATCGAAGTCAACTGCTAAGCATTCATCAAGCAGCTCAAAATCTTATTGATGATCGCGCAGGAATTCGCATTCTGAAGATCTGCCAAACTCATCTGGCGAAGGAAATGCACCAGCAAAATTAAACCAGACCTAAATAAAATAATTCAACCGATTTAATATGGATACGTTAAAAATAAAAACTAAAAAAATGGACTTCTTAAAAAGATTTGACAAAGAGAATCTACAATCGGTAAGTCTCAAAGATGGACTCGTTGATCGCCCCGAAGCAAATACAGATAAGCTTCAAATAATGAAGCGGATTAGTAAGATGTATCAAAAATTAAAAGCGGATGATCAGTCCGTTAATGAATTATATAAACCTGGTGGAGAATGGGATCATTATATCGCAGAGCGACAGTTTTTCTACAATGATTTATTGGAAGGCAATTATGAAGAAGCACATGCAATCCTAGCCAATTTTTGGAGAAACATTTTAGGGCCTATCGTAAAAGAATATGCGAAGTATGAACAAATCATGAACAATGAAACAGAATTCATTGATCGATTTGTGGAAAGGGTTTCTAAGAACTTTATCGTCTGGGATGAATTGGTAAAAGCGGATATCAAAGAATTAAGAGTTCCTGATATTGGCAACCAATGGGGCTTGCAAATCAATGGCGAATTGGTCGTTCCCAAAGCCACTAGATACCACACTCATGCGCAACAAGTCAAAAACCTAACGACAGATATAGACAGTCCGGTCTTTGCAGAAATTGGAGGAGGTTACTGTGGTATGGCGAATTATATGCTTCGGGATATTCCAAATCTAACTTATGTAGATTTTGATCTTCCTGAGACTTTAGTTATTGGTGCTTATTATATCATGTCTGCCTATCCAGAAAAAAAGATTTTACTTTATGGAGAGTATGATGATATTAGTAAAGTAAACATTAATGATTACGATGCTATTTTCCTTGCTAACTTTGAGTTGCCTAATTTCGCTTCTAATTCAGTAGATGTTTTCTACAATAGCTTTAGCCTTTCCGAAATGCCAAAGGCCACTTCTAGTGAATACATTTCGCAAATTGAAAAAATCTGTAGAAAATATTTCCTACATAATAACATGGATAGAAAAGGAGTCATCAATCGAGGTTTTGAACGAACTCCTGCTTCTGAATATACCATTGACCCTAAAGTATTTAAAAACATCTATCGGCAATTCGATGTCTTCCACGGTCATGATGGAGATTATAAAGAATTTCTTTATGAGAAAATCAAACATTAAATACCAATCATTTCCTTATTCTTTAGATGGTCTATTAAAAGGAAAGAAGGTGATTTATTAGAGGGCATTTCTTCTGCTTTTCATTATTTAAAAGCAGAAGAAATCTCTCAAAAAAGTATGAATGTATTGATTCCGTTGCTTTTGCCTTACAAAAAACAGACACATTTGGGTCTTATTAATAAAAGAGGATTTTGCCTAAACTTCTCTGCTTCATTTCAAACGAACTCCTTTAATACTAACTTAGTTTATTGCCTTTTTCATTCTGTCAAAATTGCAAATTTTAAATGAGCATTTTAGAAAAAACACAAGACTCCCTTTTTTTACTTCAGCAGAGTATTGGCAGTCTTCTAAAAATATTGATTCGATCCAAATTTTCCATTCATTTACCTGTTCCGAAAAACGACTACCTCATCATCATGGGTAACGGACCTTCGCTCAATGCGGAGCTAGAAAAGCACCAGGCCCATATAAAAAAAGAAAATACACTCGCAGTCAATTACTTCGTCAACACTCCACAATACAAAATTATTCAACCCAACCTCTACCTAATTTCAGCTCCGGAGTTTTGGCTTTTTAGTACCAATGAGACAACCATAAAACGAAGAGAATTATTATTTGCCAATCTAAAAGAAAAGACTTCTTGGGAGATGCAACTTTTCATTCCTACCGAGGGAGTTCATTCAAAGATTTTAAAACCATTTATCAAGGCCTTACCCGATAACATTCAAGTCAGGTCTTACAATACCACTCCTGTTCAAGGCTTCAGAGTCGTTGACCATTTTTGCTTTAAAATGAATTGGGGAATGCCACGACCACACAACGTCATCATCCCCAGTCTATTAAATACGATCAATATGGGTTACAAAACCATTGATCTTATTGGTGTCGAACACTCCTGGTTATCGGAGATAAGTGTCACGGAAGACAATGTGGCGCTGGTTCATCAAAAACATTTTTACGACACGAACACTTCCCATTCCAAGCCTATGAATAAGGCCAAGCACCGCCCTAGAAAATTGCATGAGATTTTGCAAAAGTTTTTATTCGCATTTCAGGCATACCATGTCATCGATGATTATGCAAAAAGCAAGGGTACGCAAATTTTCAATTGCACGAAGGGTTCCTTTATAGATGCTTTTGAACGGAGGCCATTAGGGGGTTCCAAGTAATTCTAGAACATTTACCTAAAATCCTCGTTGAGTTTTTTAAGCACTTTTTTAATTGATTCTAATTTAAACATGTAGTATGGATAAAATATCGATAGTTATCATAAGTTATAATCGACCATCGGTGACCATTGAGACACTAAAGAACATTCTTTATGAGGTCGATGATGTTCCCAATTTTGAAAAAGAAATTATCTTAATCAACAATGGATCAACCGTAGATTACGCAGAAGTAGAGAATTTTTTAGCAAAGGAAAATGCCACTATTAACTACATCGACAATCCAGACAACTTAGGAGTTAGTGGTGGTCGAAACATTGGCATTAAAGCAGCAACTGGAAAATACATCAGTTTTATTGACGACGATGCTGTTTTTAAAAACAGAGATTCGCTCAAGATGATACACCAAAAATTTACGGAGTACGCAGATCAAAATATTGGTGTAATTGGTTTTTGTATAGAAAATTTCTATTCCGGGGAGCCAGACTACCCGGTGAAGAATCAAAGCAAACTTGTTGAAGATGAATTCTTAAACAATATTTTTTGGGGAGGCGGTTCTGTATTTAGAAAAGAGGTTTTTGAAAAGAGTGGTGAGTTTGATGCTAGCTTCTTCTATGGTATGGAAGAATATGATTTGGGGTATAGAATTATTGATAAGGGGTATAAAATTCTATTTACAAAAAACATAACCGTTTTACATAAAGTATCTCCGGATGGTCGAGAAACCAATCTCGTAAAAATTTCAAGATTCTTTAAAAACAAATCGATAGTTGCTTATCGCTATTTACCTTGGCCTTATGTAATTTCTCACATTCTCATCTGGAGTGTCTATCTACTTTTCAAATCAAAGGGAAACATTTTTCTTCTTTTCAGAAACTGGTCTTCTTTGTACAAAGCCATAAAAGTAAATCAGAGAACCCCAATTTCCAATGAAGCTATTTCTTATGTAAAATCAGTTTCGGGTCGATTGATTTATTAGATTTTGATTCTCCTAAAACTCGTTGATTAAGCCGGGTTTTAGGAGAATCAAAGTACGGCAACTTTTCATTTAATTCGGACAAGTCACCATAGTCGGAACCATTTCCCCATTATTATTTATTTGCACTCTCCAACATTGTCCATTAGGCGATTTCATAATCACCCCAGCATTGATGTCCTCGATATAAACATCTCCATCAGCAATTTGTAATTGAGAAGCAGGATTAGAAGTACCAATCCCAATCCTTCCATTTCGCTTGATAATAAATTTTTCAAAAGAGGATTCTAAGCCTCCGGTCGTAAAGGTAATATCTCCTTTTTCCGCAATCACAGAGATTCCATTATCCCCTCCCGTGTAAAGAATACCAGCGCTAGGTCTGAAGGCAGAAAACTGAGCATTCCAGTTCGAACCCGTATAGGCCATATAAAAGTATCTGCCCAAATTACCTTGCCCAAGCAGTAGCAAACTCCGACCTGTTTCTTCTTCATTGAGCACTTGTAATCCTAGTGTTCCATCAATTTTTCTGCGGATATTCAGATCATAATCCAAAAAGCTTGGGCCAAGATCTCCAATATTGACTTTGTCTGAATATTGAATGCCATTATTCACATCTACCCATTGACTTCCATTTTTTGCATGGAGGGCATAAGGTACACTCATGAGTTGACTGGTTCCAATTATTTGAAAATTGTCCCCACCGGATTCATCCATTTCTATTTGTAGAAAATGACTGTTGTTTCCCCAAGCTATCAGCGAAAAATTTCCTGATTGGACCATTCCATCTCCAATTTCAATAGCAAATAGACCTAAGTTATTCGTAAGCACATCATGCGTCTCTTCATAGGAAGAAGTGCCTGTTGCAGATCCGGCAAGAATAGAAATTCTCAATGAAATTTTCTTATCGATGATCGGATCTCCCGACAAATCTCTTGCGACTCCCTGATAATTAAAAAGCGAAGGCGCTTGAGCGAAGGCTACCGCAGAATAAAGTAATACAAAAAAGATTAAGCTAATATTTTTCATTGTTTGTTAATTTGAAACGATTTAGAATATTTATTTCCTGCAAATTGAAAAATCAAATAGTAATTACCTGAAGCAAAACCCTTTAAAGAATATTTTTTATTTAGCTCTTGTCCTATTAGTTTTTCACTCCAAATGGTTTTGCCACTTAAGTCTATCAAAAGCAGTTGAATCCTTTGTTTTTCATTAAACGACATCTGCAGTTCTATCCAATCTGAAGTTGGATTAGGAGAGACTTTTATGGTACCGACCGCTGTCGGTAAATCTTCAACTTGTAAAGTCGTAAAAAAGTAGGCTTGGTGGAAACCTTGGGAAATTTTTTGATTGGGAGTTTCGATCGTTGTTATTGCTAATTCTCCCAGCGTCCAATCCAGCTGAATGGCTGATCCCATATAAGAATCTCCAGCCGTTGTTAGTACTTGTGGACTTAGCTCTTGCGCTTGCAGGTTTAGCAGCGAAATAAATAGGGCAAAGGATAGACTAATTATTGTTTTCATATTTATATTTTTATAAAGTCAAAAATAAACATCTTCTTCCTTATTTCCTAGTATTACTTTTACATTTATTAAAAATAATCTCTCCCTAGCTTACAAGAAAGTCATTTTGTTTCCCGCTTAGTTTCTAAAATATGAGTCATCCTGAATTTTCGATTATCGAAAATTCGGGATTTTTTACGTTTGATTTCGCGAAAAAAGGAATGGGAGGCCAGACAAGATACTGTCTGACTAAGAACGAAGAGAACTCCGCAGGAGGGAATGTCCAGTGGACATTCATCGTAGTGAACCGCTAGCGGATGGGCAGCCTTATCTTGTCTAGCGTTTTTCAAAACATATCCCGTC
>CALLVY010000578.1 GCA_938015925.1 uncultured Saprospiraceae bacterium | reverse complement strand
GGGGGGATGTTTAATAAATTTGGAGGATAGCCTGGAAATATGGTTTACAGTTTGCGGTTTTCGAATACCACATAGCCAAAAAGCCGATCGATAATTTCCATTTGCTGGCCTTAAAAAAATTATATTTTATCTCGCTCAATATGCTCCCAACTCAATGAAGCATTCTCAAAAAGAAGAAACACCCTCTTGGATATTGATGGTGATCGTAGTGGCTCAATTCTGTTGTACCTCCTTATGGTTTGCAGGAAATGGGGTCATGGGAGATCTAGTGCGCAATTTTGATTTGTCTGCCCATAGTTTGGGACATTTGACATCGGCGGTACAATTTGGATTTATTTCCGGGACTTTGGTCTTTGCGATTTTTACCATTGCCGATCGCTTCGCACCCGCTAAAGTTTTTTGTGTCAGCGCTTTGCTTGGCGCCCTTTTTAACTTAGGCGTTATGTGGGAAGAAAACACCTTAGGAACTTTGCTAAGTCTTCGCTTTTTGACAGGGTTTTTCCTGGCAGGTATTTATCCAGTTGGGATGAAAATTGCGGCAGATTATTATAATACCGGGCTCGAAAAATCATTGGGTTTTTTGGTGGGAGCTTTAGTGCTCGGTACTTCTTTTCCACATCTCTTAAAAGGTATGAGTGAAGGATTGCCTTGGAAATATGTTTTGTGGACGACTTCCGGATTGGCTGGTATTGGAGGGGTGATGATGTTTTTTTTGGTACCCGATGGGCCTTACCGGAAGGCAGGGCAGGGGATTGATTTTTCTGCTTTGTTTCGGGTCTTTCGCAAGCGCGATTTTCGCTCCGCCGCATTTGGTTATTTCGGACATATGTGGGAGTTGTATGCTTTTTGGGCCTTTATTCCCATTTTACTCAGCAGCTATCAAAGTTTACATCCAAGCACTACTTTTAATATCCCTTTTTGGTCTTTTCTAATTATTGCTATCGGTGGTTTGGCTTGTGTACTTGGAGGACTCTTGGCTGCTTCCTGGGGCGTACAGCGGATTGCTTTTCTAGCTTTGTCTAGTTCCTTGGCTTGTTGTTTACTTTCTCCATTGGCTTTTATCCAGGGATCGGAGATCCTATTTTTGGCTTTTTTACTTTTTTGGGGAATGGTTGTCGTTGCGGATTCGCCTTTGTTTTCCACTTTGGTTGCTCAAAATGCCCCTGCGGAGATAAAAGGAACGGCTTTAACCATTGTCAATTGCATTGGCTTTTCCATTACCATCATCAGTATTCAACTGATCAATACGCTATATCATCAACTAGATTCCAACAACATTTATGTCCTGCTGGGATTGGGGCCAATATTGGGCTTGTTGGCGCTACGAAAAGGGCTTTTTTCCGAAAAGGCCAGTCGTTAATCCTTTCTTTTTCAGATATATTGTAAAAAAATAATATCAATCCCCAAAATCTTCAAAAACTCCTCCATAAAAGTTTAAATTTGCTGGTATACACCAAAAGATTTTGACTGATTATGGCTAATAATACCTTATTAAAGAAGACTTTCCCTCATATTGTTGCGTTCCTAATCTTTTTGATTTTACCAGCATTGTATTTTGCACCTCAGTTATCGGGGAAGGTTGTTCCATCGGGGGATACCGTTTCTGCCACTGGAATGAGTCAAGAGATAACATCTTATCACAAGGCCACAGGAGAACGCAGTTGGTGGACTAATTCTATGTTTGGTGGGATGCCAGCTTATCAAGTAAATTCCTCTCAACCCTCCAATGTACTAACTCACCTAGCTTATATAAGTACCTTATATATCGAAAGGCCTATTGGTTCCTTTTTTGGGATGTGTCTGACTATCTATGCCCTGATGGTTTTCATGGGGATTAGTCCTTGGCTGAGTATTATTGGGTCCGTCTGTTTTAGTTTTTCAACGGGAAATGTCATTTTATTTGAAGCAGGGCATATGTCCAAATTGAGGGTGATTGCCTTTTATGGGATGATGTTGATGGGGATAATGATGGTTTTTCGTAAAAACTATTTGCCAGGAGCCATTCTCTTTTCGCTTGGTTTAGGACTTAGTCTTTTTGGGAATCACGTTCAGATGATTTATTATTTTTTTATGGCTTTAATCATCTTTGGACTGATAGAAATGGTCAGACATATTCGCAATGGCAAAATATTGGATTTTAGTAAAGCTACTGCTTTCCTATTTATAGCAGGGTTTTTAGCATTGGGGTCATCTGCTTCTAAATTATGGACCACTTATGAATATAGTAAAGATACCATGAGGGGAGACCCAATATTGATTAGTGAAAATAATACTGCTCCTAAAAAATCAAGTGAACTGAAAGGATTAGATTGGGAATATGCCATGCAGTGGAGTAATAGTACGCTCGATTTATTGTCCGTAATGGTACCCGGCTTAGTAGGAGGGGGATCTCAAGAAGAAGTCGGGACAGATTCTGAATTGTATCAAGATTTGCGAAAGAAAGGTGCCAATCTTGGGAATAATTTCAAAGCTCCTTTATACTGGGGAACATTGCCTTTTACCAGTGGTCCTTTTTACTTTGGTGCCGTTATTTGTTTCTTATTTATACTCGGGGTCGTGTTGGTTCGGGATCCTTTAAAATGGTGGCTCGTTTCCGCCGTTCTTTTGCTATTCCTGATTTCTATGGGAAAACATTTTGGGATACTGAACCGATTATTATTTGACTATTTTCCTCTTTTCGATAAATTTAGAACGCCTAATAGTGCCCTAACGGTTGCTGGGTTTTTTATACCTATCCTAGGAATGCTTTCTCTTTCTGAAATAATAAAAGGAACGGTTTCGAAGCAGGAAATTATTAAAGCTTTGAAAATCGCGACGGGAATAACTGGTGGACTTTATCTGTTTTTTGCTTTGATTGGAGCTTCCATGTTTAATATGAATGCTGTAGGAGATGGAAAGCTGGAACAAGCAGGTTATAGTCTTCAGGCGCTATTGGCAGATCGTCAATCTTTATTGAGAAGTGATTCGATCCGGTCTTTAATATTGACGCTCTTGACTGGCGGATTGATTTGGGCTTTTGTACAAGAGAAGATTAAACAACCGATTCTTTTGGCAGCAATTGGGGTTTTGGCGATTGGTGATTTATGGCTTGTTAACAAACGTTATTTAGATGATTCAGACTTTATTAGTAAAACCAACTACCAAACGAATTTTACTCCCCGCCCGGTAGATCAACAAATTTTGGCGGATACGGATCCAAACTACAGGGTTTTAGATTTGAGTATCAATACTTTTAACGATGCGAGTTCTTCCTATTTTCACAAGACCATTGGTGGATATCATGCGGCGAAATTGCAAAGGTATCAAGATGTTATAGAACGCCATTTGAGTACCGGTAATCAAGGGGTACTGGCCATGCTAAATACGAAATATGTGATTAGTCAAGACCAACAGGTACAACGATTTCCTGGGAGCTTAGGGAATGCCTGGTTGGTCAAACAAATTCAAAAAGTAAAGACGCCTAATGAAGAACTGGCGGCATTGACTGGACTGAACCCTGGAGACGTTGCGGTGGTTCATGAAGAATATAATGATTATGTGGGTGGACTAAATCCAACCGGGGAAGGTACGATTAGTCTTACCGAATACAGACCCAACCGATTGACTTATCAGAGTAATTCAAGCAGTGAAGAACTGGCTGTCTTTTCTGAAATTTGGTATGGCCCGGATAAAGGTTGGGAAGCATATATAGATGGCAATCCAGTGGACCATATCAGAACCAATTATATTTTGAGAGCTTTGAAAGTTCCTGCGGGGCAACATGTCATCGAATTTAAGTTCGAACCTCAATCCTTTTATACAGGAGAAACCATATCCTTGATTTGTTCTTTATTGATCACTTTAGGTTTCCTCATTCTTATTGGTTGGAAAGCTTATGAGTTTTATAATAATAACAATTCGCTAGAAGAGCTTTCTAAAAGTGAACCAGTAAAAGCACCCTTAAATAAAACCACTTCCCGCAAGAAAAAAAATAAGAAAAAGTAAACTATTCTAAGAGGGAGGCGTAATAAACATGAGTCATCCCGGATTTTATAAAATCCAATTTATCTAAAAATTCCATGCAAATGAGCTGGCTTTGGATACAACACCATTGATTCTTCAGCTAAAAGGTCCTTTCATTTTTTGCATTGCCCAAAAAAGGTAAAACATACCGACGGGATATGTTTTGAAAAACGCTAGACAAGATAAGGCTGCCCATCCGCTAGCGGTTCACTACGATGAATGTCCACTGGACATTCCCTCCTGCGGAGTTCT
>CALLVY010000577.1 GCA_938015925.1 uncultured Saprospiraceae bacterium | reverse complement strand
CTTAAAAATGATCTATGGTTTCTAAGTGGGTGTTAAAAGCTATTGTACAAAAAACGATTTCCTTTCTGCCCTATCGGCATCGGATCAATTATTTTTTTCAAAAACATGTAACCAAGGGAGTTTACCTGACGGACGAGTACTTCGATGATCGACTTTTGCATGCTAGTAATCATTTGAAATATTATCGAAAGTTTTCGAGTACCCGAGAACTGAAAAGTACTTTAGAGTTGGGAACGGGTTGGTATCCGGTGGTACCGCTTTGTTTTTTCTTATCTGGAGCTTCTTCGATTTTTACGGTTGATATTAGTTCTTTGAGCAATAAGGAACATGTACTGACGACCTTGCAAAAGTTTTGGGATTATCATCAGGAAGGAAAGCTGAAAGATTTTCTAGATATCCGAGAAGGGAGGATGGATGTACTTAAAGATTTGCTCGACAATCAAAATCATCTTAGCCTCGAAGATTTGACCAGGAGGTTGCATTTGAAATACCTCATTCAGGATGCTCGCCATTTGACTTTGGAAAATGGCAAAATCGACCTCATTCATTCCAACAACACTTTCGAACATGTTTTTCCCGATGTTTTGGAATCCTTGTTAGTCGAATTCAAAAGAGTATCACGTCCTGGTGGCATCCAATCTCACTTTGTGGACATGTCTGATCACTTTGCTCATTTTGATTCCTCCATCAATATTTATAATTACCTCCGCTTTTCGGACAAGCAATGGCAATGGATCGACAATGATATCCAGCCTCAAAACCGATGGCGAATCAACGACTACAAGGCTCTTTTTCATCAAATTGGTTTGAAAATTACGTATCTTGATTTTCGCAAAGGAAATGTGGAGCAACTACAGTCTATCAAATTGAATGGCAAATATGAAGATTATCCGATTCAGGATTTAGCCATTAGTCATTGCCATATCGTATCACAAACGGAAGAAGAATACGATTAAGAGACTTTAGTCAAATAATTTATCCTAGCCTCTTACGTTTAAATACGGTGTTCTTTAAGTAGCTCTAATTAATATTCTATCCAAAGCCTAATTTCGACCTAATGAAAAAATTCCTTTTCCTCGCTTTATTCTCCTTGACTTATTTTACTGGTTTTAGTCAAATTGGTCTTACTGCTGGTGCTCAATTTCAACAAGCCCCCGCTTGGGAAGATTTTTTACAAAAAACCTACGGGAAATCGGATTTGTCTATTTTCAGTCCTGCGATATATGGTGGACTTGATTATTGGTTTCGTTTGAAACAAAAGCGTATAGAATTTACTCCGGAAGTAGGTTTCGCTCGTTATAAAGGAATCGTAGAAACTTCTCGCCAACCAGATGCCATTCAAACAGATACCTATACCAGTAGCCATTTTAATTTTTATTTCAATACTAACATTTATCCTTTAGACTTTGGTGGAGATTGTAACTGTCCGACTTTTAATAAAGATGGAGACTTGATCAAAAAAGGTTTTTTTATACGGATTTCTCCTGGAGTCAATTACAATATCAGATCTCAGGAAATAGAAGGCTTGGCTAATGTCACTTCTCCTTTGGATTCTAAAGATGTGGTTTTTAGTCTTCGGGCTGGACTTGGTTTGGATATTGGAGTTAGTTCATTTTTTACAATAACGCCTTTGATTATGGGCGTTTATAATACACCGAGTTCCTGGAGTTTATATGATGTCAGTGATGTAGAAGTTACTCCCCTGGCGGTAGAAGATCAAGTGTTCCATTTATTTGCGGGGATTCGCCTGGGCTTTCGTTTTGATGAATTGAATAAATATGGTTATCGCTAAATAAACCCTAAGAGAATTAAAGCTTTATGAAAAAAGGAATACTTTTTATCTGTCTTTTTAGTTTTCTCCAAATGCTCAATGCTCAATTGGGCATCAGTACTGGTTATCAATATTCCATTGCTCCAGATTGGAAGAAAGCGCTTATTAGTGGTGGGTATGAATTACCGGCTAATGTAAAGGTTTTTCCTGCCAGTTATTTTACGAGTATAGATTTGGCCATAAGGTCTAAAAAGAGAGGTTTCCGAATTGTACCAGAGATTTACTATTCTAAGTTTGAGTTTGATGTTCCTTATAAAACAGGATTAACAAGTAATACCCCCAATCAACCTAAGACAGATATCTATAAAGCTGAAACATTTGGTTTTGCCTTAAATTTCGATATATTTCCTTGGAGTTTTAAACAAGGAGCTACAGATCATCGACTATTTATCGGGGAACAGGCTTGGTGGAAAGATGCCCTGTTTATTCGATTGGGTACAGGGCTCGCTGGCATGAGACAAGAATTAAGAACGAGCTCCAATTCCCCTTTTGAATTTCCTGACAGTTTCTTCCGATCCAGTAGTCGACTTCAGTCTGCTACTCTCCCGCAACTTCGCTTGGGTATTGGCTTCGATATCAACGTTTCCTCTTTCTTAAGCATTAGCCCATTGGTTCAATGGACTTATGCTGGCAGGGTCAATTGGTCTGGATTTGGAACACCAAGTTCTTTAATAGATTTATTTCCAAGTTTCCCTTCCTCTCCCATTAACAGAGCTTCAGTAGTAAGCCATCTTTTACAAACTTCTATTGGAATTCGCATAGGCATTGATTTTCAAAAAATGTCTCAACAAATTCGAAACCTCGCTAAAGGTGCATCGCTTTAAAAAAGTCCCAAACGACGACTCCTACGCAAACAGAAATATTAAGGGAGTGCTTGGTTCCAAACTGTGGAACCTCAATACAATGGTCTACCCGATCCATCACTTCTTGACGGACTCCTTTCACTTCATTTCCAAAAACTAAGGCATATTTACCTTCGCCATTGATCTCAAAGTCTTGTAGTCCAATACTACCTTCTGCCTGTTCAATCGCAATAATCAAATACCCTTGACTCTTGAGTTCGTCAATTGCATCCACTGTATTTGGGTAGTAAGTCCAAGCGACAGAGTCGTTTGCACCTATAGCTGTTTTTAGTATTTCTCGATGAGGGGGCTGTGCGGTGATGCCGCAAAGGTATAAGTGATTCAACAAAAAAGCATCTGCTGTTCGAAAAGCGGAACCGACATTTAATCCGCTGCGAATATTATCCAACACCAATACCATGGAGGTTTTTTCTTTGCTCTGAAATTCCTCAACACTTAATCGGTTTAATTCTTTTAAACTAAGTTTTCTCATAAAGCCTTAATTAGACACACCACTCAAAGAAGCAGATTCCCCTTTGTACTTTTTATCCAAACATGCTTTTATAAAAGAAACAAATAAAGGATGTGGTTTTTCAACGGTACTCTTTAGTTCCGGATGAAACTGTACCCCAACAAACCAAGGATGATTCTCCAACTCTACCACTTCTACTAATTTAGACTTGGGATTAAGGCCAACTGTTTTCAGTCCGCCTTCGTTGATTTGATCCTGGTATTTATTGTTGAATTCATAGCGATGGCGGTGGCGTTCAGAAATTGATGATTTCCCATAAGCATCATAGCTTTTGGAACCTTTCTCCAATTTACAATCATAAGCTCCCAATCGCATCGTGCCTCCTTTCTTAGTAATATTTTTTTGACTTTCCATCAAGTCAATAATCGGGTTTTCCGCGTCTGGCGAAACCTCCACAGAAGAAGCACCTTTGAGTTTCAATACATTTTGGGCAAATTCGACCACTGCACATTGCATTCCCAAACAAATTCCAAAGAATGGAATTTTATGTTCTCTCACATATTTTATGGCTTTCAATTTTCCTGCGATTCCTCTTTCCCCAAAACCTGGCGCTACCAATACACCATCCAAACCTTCCAGGCGTTTCGCGACTTCCTCCTCACTTCCCTCTAAGCGGTCTGAATGAATAGAATCTATCACAACTCTACATTCATTCATTGCCCCACCGTGGACAAAAGCTTCATGGATTGATTTATAGGCATCTTGCAATTCTTGATATTTCCCTACCAAACCAATGCGTACTTCATGGGTTGGGTTTTTAAGTTTACCCAAAAAGCTTTTCCATTTTCTCAATTCCGGTTCCTTGCGGTTGGCTAGTCGAAGTTTTGAAATAATGGTGGTATCCAGATTTTCTTTCAACATCAGGAGAGGTACATCATAGATGGTCTCTGCATCGATGGCCTCAATCACAGAGTGAAGGTCTACATTACAAAACAAAGCTAATTTCCGGCGAATTTCAGTGCTCAAAGAATGCTCCGTTCTACAAACCAGCACATCAGGCTGAATACCATTCTTTTGCAATTCTTTTACCGAGTGCTGGGTTGGTTTGGTCTTTAGTTCTTTGGCCGCTCGGAGATAAGGGATAAGGGTCAGGTGAACAACCAGGCAATTGTCGGCACCCAATTCCCAACGCATTTGCCGCAAGGCTTCCAGATAAGGCAAAGATTCAATATCTCCTACTGTTCCACCGATTTCGGTGATTACAATATCATAAGAGTTGCTTTGTCCTAAAAGCTGTGCCCGTCTTTTTATTTCGTTGGTGATATGGGGTACGACTTGTACCGTTTTGCCCAGATAATCTCCGGCTCGTTCTTTATTGATGACGGTTTGGTAGACCAAACCAGTCGTTATATTATTTGCTTGAGAAGTCGGTGCATTTAGAAATCGCTCATAATGACCGAGGTCCAAATCCGTTTCAGCGCCATCATCTGTCACATAACATTCACCATGCTCATAAGGATTGAGCGTACCAGGATCAACATTGAGATATGGGTCAAATTTTTGGATGGTTACGGAAAAACCTCTCGCTTGGAGGAGTTTGGCTAAAGAAGCAGAAATGATTCCTTTACCTAAAGAGGAGGTTACTCCGCCCGTAACGAAGATATACTTTGTCATTATCAATTAGATTGTCTGAAGAGCAGATCCCTTCGGTTAAAAATGATCCCGCCATCGGGAAAAAGGGTAACAACGTTACGGGATACAAAGGTAGAAAACATCCTCAAGCTTTTATACAGACTTTAAGACAAAAAAATTAAAATTTGAGGAAGTCTATATTCCAAAGGCCTTCTCGGAAAAACATATTAAGCATAGTAATAATTTCAAGCCATAAAACGGCTTTTTCTTGCATAACAAATTCTTTTAATCTTTAGAATTGGTATAATCCTTGATCAAGACAAGGTAAGAACTTGATTAACACACAATAATATTTTCCCAGAAAACAACCTTAGAACTCCCCCCTTATTACAGCCTCCGCTGATTTATTTCTGAAACCAAAGATAAGTCCCGACGACATGAAAAAAATGCTCCCATTATTAACATTATTGCTTTGCACTTCTATTGGCCTTATGGCAAATGTAGACAACCAGCATTTATCTACTCAAGGTGTAAAGACGAATTTGGCGAAGCCAGATTGTCCTAAAAAAGAGAAACACTGTAAAGGACGTAAAGAATTTGAAGACGGCAGCGTCTACGAAGGAGAATTCAAATATGGCGAACCACATGGTTGGGGTACCTTTACTTGGTCTATTGGCGATATTTATATTGGAGAGTTTGAAAATGGACTCCGAAGTGGTCATGGACAACAAACTTTTGCCAATGGAGATTCGTTCGCTGGAGAATGGCGAGATGATATGATCCACGGTAAAGGAGTCTACAACTGGATAGACCACTCCAAATATGTCGGAACCTTTATTGAAGGCGTAATGGCTGGAAAAGGAATTCTTACCTTAGAAAATGGAGAATCCTATGATGGAGAGTGGAAAAATGGCCAAGCCGACGGTATGGGAGAATACACCAAACTCGACGGTAGTAAATACACCGGAAAACACTCTGAAGGAAAAAGAAATGGAAACGGTGTTATTTCCTGGCGAACAGGAGATGTCTTTATCGGAAAGTGGAAAGATGGTAACATCAACAAGCAAGGAAGCTTCCAATTTAGCAATGGTGACCGTTATGTCAGTATTTGGGAAAATGGAGAAATGACTGGAGAGGCCACTTATATCTTAGTCAACGGAAAAGAAATCAAAGGTACTCCTGAGCAGATAGAAGACGAATTTGGAGATGATGAGGAAATGATGGAGGAATTGGGTCCCAACCTGGGGATGACTTACTATGTGGTCGGCCAACAGTACATGGAACTAAAAAGATATAAATTAGCTAAGAATTATTTCGACCTCGCGAAGCAATACGTACCTGCTTCTTCCGAGTTGAACAAAATGATTCACCAGCAAATGAAGATACTCAAAAAAGAAGCGCCACAAGATGGCATCTAAATATCGCAAGACTTTTAGTAAAAATGAATCTAAAAACAAAGGGCCTGATATTTATCAGTGCCCTTTTTTTATTGGTTCAATCTTAAGTAGATGAACACAACTATCATTGACGATCTTCCGCAGTTTTTTAAGCTCCTACTTATATAAAAACCAATCGCTTTGATCTTAAAACGCTCGCCTTTTAGTACTTCCGAGGCTCCTAACCTTAAAATGGTACTTAAAACATCCCATATATAAAAATATAAAAAAACATCATAAGAAACTTGAAGTGATACTTTTTTTATCATAGATTGTCTTCAGAAACGAATCAATACTACATTACATTCTACCCTCCAAACACAAAAAGTTAGTTCGTAAACTGAGAATTAATTTTTTTACTCCCCCTACTTACAAAAGACTTCTTTACACTTATCCTTTGCCTTGATTTGTCTATCACAAAATTACTGTGATTGACCTTCAATTCTATTCCCTTGTTCTTCGCAACAATCAGGAATAGCAAAAATAAGTATTCAGTTGTCAGGAATTTTAACCACAAACCTCAAAATCATGGTCTTCTTCAACTTACACACCAAGCATTTACTGCTTAGCTTAACTATTTTTAGTACCGCATTTTTATTCAATACCAAAGAAGCCCAAGCAAGACCCTCAATAAACACAAATACACAAACAATCTCCACTACTGTACCAGATACAGACTGTGGAAAAAAATCAGAATACTGTACGGGATCTCGCAAATATGGAGATGGTTCTATTTATAAAGGAGAATTCCGTTTTGGAAAAGCGCACGGATGGGGAGAAGTTACCTGGGATGATGGCAGCACTTATGTTGGTGAGTTCCAAGACGATCTTCGCCATGGCAAAGGAACCCAAATAGTTCCCAATGGAGCGACTTATGAAGGCGAATGGAAATTTGGCTATATGGACGGAATGGGAACTTATACCTTCGCTTGTGGACACCGTTATGTAGGAGAATTTTTCGAAGATAACATGCAAGGCAAAGGAAGTATTTTGATGGCCAATGGCGAAAGCTTTGAAGGAGAATGGAAAAATAATTTGCCTGATGGAAATGGTGTTTTCACCAGAATTGATGAGGGCCAATATATCGGTGGCAACAAAAAAGGAAAACGACATGGACAGGGAAAAATAATTTTAAACGAGAAAGTCGAATTGTCGGCTAACTGGAATAATGGAGCCATTGATGGAGAAGCTGTTTTTCTTTTTTCGAATGATTTAAAAATTACTTCTTATTGGAATAAAGGCAGCATGTCTGAAAAAGTAAAATATCAATTTGGACAAGAGGCCGAACAAACAGGAAACTGGAATTCCATCCACTCCAAAGCTTTTAAATTCAAAAGTCAGATTGCTTTAGCTTGGTACTTAGTGGCAGTAGAATCCATTGCACAAAAAGAATTTGCAGCAGCAAACACTCAATTGAGAAAAGCAAAAACTTTAGCGGCACCTTCTAGTCCTATCCACAAAAATGTGGTATTGCAAAAGAAAGCCATCCAAGAAAAGAAAGCACCAAAAACGTGTTTCTAAATAAAAAAATAATTTTAAAAAAACCTTTACCTAACGAATTAAGTGATCAGAGTTCATCTTTATTTGAACACTTAGTTTAATGTTAATAAATTGGGTTTTGTATAGCTAAGGTTCTTTTTTAGAACCTTAGCTTTTTTTGTGTCTTGATTTTACTTTTCTAATTCCTCAGCAATATTTTTTGAGGTTCGATAAATAAAAAAGCCACCCATCCGCTTTCGCGGTGCCTTCACTTGAAGCACTGTCGTACTTCACCCCTTCGGGGAGCGTTCA
>CALLVY010000576.1 GCA_938015925.1 uncultured Saprospiraceae bacterium | reverse complement strand
ACTTCTGCCATAATTGCATGAGAGGGCAAATCTCCACCAAAGTTACCTTTGCGCATTTCGTATTTTCCAATTACATCATTCGGTGCAAGTACCACTAGAGAATCTGGAGTGAGGTCTATCTGCGGTAGGTTGTCATCTGTCCAAACATACATTTGGATACGTCCGGCATTACCATCCAAACCTCCTGCACTAAAATTGGCATTATTGGTACCACTCCCATCCAAAGCTTCCGCTCGCATGGGATCACCTTCTAATCCTCCATTGCCATAATTATTGACCTGAAAGTTTCCTGCAGCTTCATCAAAGCCATACTGATACCATACATCATGCATCAAATTATTCCAAAAGAAAAGATTGACTACGATGGGCTCTATCTGGGTATAAGGATGATCGAGAGAAAGATCTAAGGGAAAGTCAAAATCCAAAGAAGCACCCCCATCTGGCTCATCATTACTGGAAGCATTTAAATTAAAAATATCGTGATAAGCATGTGTATTATTTCCTCTCGTGATGGTGTATTCTGGTCCAGGAGCACCATCGGTATCATGCCATCCAAAAGGAGAAGCCAAATCATCAGAAGGGCTACTCACCAATTCTCGATTACCATGGTTAGGACTTTCTATACCAATCGGATAAACATTATAAGTATTCGCAGAAAAAGTATTTTCTTCTTTATAAGGTAAGGCTGCGACTTCTTCCTGTTTATTTTTTTCTACCTTCTTGCTATGCTTATGCGTGAGATCCTGGCAGCTGCTATTGGGTCTGCCAAAATCACAATGGATAACTTGATTGTGGTGATTGAGCAATGTTCCCGTTTGAGCATCGACTCTGGCATTCCACCAGTTTTGTCCATCCTTTTCTTCTAAGACCACATTCCAGGCCAGTCGTACTTTTTGAGGACTAAGCACTTCAAAAACCAATTTTGCGGTAATCTCGCCATTGGCCAAATCCTCTGACTTAAAGGTAAAATGTTGGCGATCTTTTTGATCCAAGAGTACAATTTCTCCAGGTGTTTTCTTTACTAAAGTTTTGATCACTTCACTAATAGCCTGCTCGGGTTTAATAGTAGGACTAGAAGTATTCGCGGTATTGGCTAGATCGGATACAAAGCGATTTCCCATGTTCAATACTTTTCCATCAGGCAAAATATTGACATTGATTATGCCATTAAAAACATCTATTCCTTGATGTTGTTGCTTGAGATAAATATGACTTAATCCATTGTGTTTGGATCGGTAAAAACTACTGACTCGATAACTAGCCAAGTCGGCTTCGGTCAATTGTAAGTCTGTTCTATTTTGCTCCAGATGTCTCAAGGCAATGTCAAGTGCATTTTGTTCTTGAGCAACAAGTGAAGAGTTCCCAGCGAAGGTAAAAATCAAAGCCAGAAAAAGAGTAAAGGTAAATTTTGATCTCATGGATAGGATTTATAAAGTTTAGGGTCGTTAATATTCGTTTCTGAAGTGTTTAATAAACACAGACACCGAGACTATGTTTAGTCGGCTCTTATCAGGGATGATAATTCTAGGAGTGGAAGTACTTACAATTTGTCTGTGTAAAATACACAGATTAGTAGAAAATTCAGTTTAAAACATAATTAATACATCGGCAAGATGACCAAAAAACTAGTTGTAGAACTGATTTTTCATTAAAAAGCAGGAAAGGAGGGGTACAAAATGGAGGTTTGGGGCTTAAATTAGCATTCAATTGTTTTCATCAAATTCTTCCACAATATGAATGAGCATATAAATATCTTCAAAAAATTCGCGGATCAACTCGAAACTTACATTGCTTTTCAGGATGGAGGGTTCTAATAAATCTTTAGGTTCTGTGATCGCAATACTAATGTTTTCATTGATAAAAGACACATACATTTTCTTGCCTGTTCGCAATCGGTAATCGAGTATTCCTGTTTGCAAATCTGGGGTCAAAACCTGAGTAGGATTTAATCCTTTGGTCGCGTAGGTCATAAAAAATTCATCAAAATTTTCTTCCATTATTCCCTCTGGAATTGCAAAAGCTCCGCGGCGAGTAATGGCTTTGATCGAACGCGACAAATATTGTTTGAACTCCACCGGAAGGATGATAATCTCTCCTTGCATTTTGTGTTTAAAAGTGGAAGTAAGAAAGACTCCTCTAAACACATAGTCGAGGCGATTCCGTACCCTGGAAAATTCGCGGACATTTAACTCGCAAAGTTTAAAATCCAATTCTCCAATTTTACCGGTGATCTGATCTTCGCCTTGATACTCTGGCGCTTTGGTGGCGAAAATTCCACTGGCCAAAAATTCTTGTTTGGAAATAAAACCTTTGGTCTCATATTTTAAGGTACCAAAGTTGGGGCCATCGTCTATAAAATCGAGGAGCAGATTGATGACATTGGGTTTGAAATTATTTCGAAAAACCTGGATGCGATAAGCGAGGTAGGACATGTAGAAAACCAAAATGCTAATGAGTAGCAAATGAGCAAACAGTGGGATGTGCAGATAGATGCCCAATATAAGGATACCGATCATGACAAAGGTAGAAACCGACAAGAGCAACCAAAGTCGCAAGCGCTTTCTTTCCATCCGCAATAATTCGGGGTGAATCGTATGATTATAGTAAATTCGGAATTCGTCTAATCGACGCATATTAATTTGACAGAAATAAAATCATCAATTTTTTTAGGATTTCGGTAAATTTTTAGGCATCCCGCCCGCTTAGCGGTTCCTTCACTTGAGGTATTGTCATACCTCCCCCTTCGGGAACGCTCAGTCATCCTTTTCAGTCAATCACTTAAAAAATTTACCAAAATCAAAATTGCTGATTTCTTTCCCGTCACATAAGGAGAATATCTAAAGGAACAATATTCCCTTCTACTCTAGGGATAAGTTGACCAATCTTGTTGAAATAAATTCAAACAGGATTGGTCAGGACGTAGGTATTATTTATTTCTGTTTTCCGCTTCGTAAGTTTTTAACCATGCAGAAACGGCCTTTCCAATAATGTCTTTCATATACATTTTCTCATCCTTCGCAATAGCTTTTAACTGGGCTACCTTTTCTCTATCATAAACGAAAGTCACTCTTTTTTGGAAGGAAGTCGTCATCATTTCTTCTCTGCTGAGGTCAGAGGTTTTACGAATAAGAACATCCAAACCCATTACAGGACGACGACGTTGAACAGATTGATGAGGTTTTGCAATTTTAACTTCCACTTCATCTGCTACATTCTCCCCTAACTGCTCTTGCAACGTTTCTTGCAAGACCTCTTCAAATAAAGAATCCAAATCAGAAGTAAAACTTTTACCCATTCTTCGCTTGCGCGAAGCCTTAGGTTTGTCTTCTTTCTTTTCTTTGGGCTCTTCCTTTTTACTTTTGTTGATAGGCTCTGCATCCGACAACAAAGGATTGTCATCGAACTGTTCTTTTGTGGAGGGACCTCCAAAAAGACTTTCCAAGCCGTCAGTAAATTTTTTCTTAGCCACGATAAATAATCTAAATCAAATAATTAGTTCCATTCTATTGAGTGCTCCATTTCCAAAAAAAATTGGAGGGAAGTACGACAACATCAATGGAAATTAACCAGGAACTTCTACAGTCTC
>CALLVY010000575.1 GCA_938015925.1 uncultured Saprospiraceae bacterium | reverse complement strand
AATATTTATTCGGGAAGCCAATGCCGTAGCTCTGAAATCTGCAAAAAACGGATTTGATCCCTTTGGTGCTATACTCGTAAAAGATGGTAAAATCGTGTCTTCTTCAATAGATAAATGTATTCAATATTCAGATCCAACCGCACATGCAGAATTGATTTTAATTAGTGAATTTTGTAAAAAAAATAAAATTATAAGTCTTGAAGGCTATACTATTTATTGCAATGTAGAACCTTGTATCATGTGCAGTGGAGCCATTCATTGGTCCAAGATTTCAAAAGTGGTTTTTGGCGTAAGTCAATCAACGTTACAATTAGTTAGCAAGGGAAATCCAAAACCAAATTGTAGGGACTTAATAAATAGTGGGAATAAAGAAATTGAGATATATGGTCCAATATTAGAGGAAGAAAGTAAAATGATTTTAGAACAATTTCCTTTTACATCAAAGGAAGCAAAGCACGATACTTACTATAAAAAATGAATCCAATCCGCGATGGATACTTTAAAAAATTTGATTAAAAAGGCAAGAAAAGAATGGCGGAATGGAGATGTCCATAAAATCAATTTAGTTGAGAAACAGTAATTTTATCAAGCAAAATTTCAAGACAAAGACTAGTTTAATTTCCCAATCCATTCCCGACAAGGCCCCAGCCACTCCGCTATCGGGCGATACAAAAAACCATGTCCTAAACCCGTTTCTATTTTCAATTGTTTAAATTGCTTTGCATCATTTGATCTAGAAATCCAATGATCATAATTCTTGCCAGCGAGGGAATCAGAGCTTTCGTAAATGCCTAAAATATTTCCATGCAAGGACCAGTCGTTTTCATTTTCGATGTAATCATTATTCGCCCCAAGTAAAACATAATTGATCGGATGGGTATTGAGATTGGAGATATTCATTGCCATCACCGCTCCTTTTGATGCGCCTACGACAGTAAGGTTTTTCGGATCAACTGCGACCTTGATTAAGCTATCAATTTGATTGGAAATTTGGATTGTAAATTGCGAAAAATCAACGTCCGCATTTCTTACTTCTGCATGGAGTATAATATCAGGTTCGGATAAAGAATCAAGAATGGCCTGATACAGATAGGGGCCAAATTGTTCGCTCACCGCACTTGTACCTTGAACTTCCACAATCCTTCCATGTAGGTAGAATACATGCTTTTCAGTAGTTTGCTCTTGCGGTGAACAAGAAGTAAGTATCAAACAAAAAAGATATAAAACTAAAGGTCGCATAGGCCCAATTATAAAGTCCAGTCAATCTTGGTTTTACCTTGCTGGGCAAGTATGTCATTGCATTTTGTAAAATGACCACAACCTTGAAAAGCGTTTCTAGCCAACGGTGACGGGTGTGCAGCATCTAAAACGGCATGCTTGGATTCATCAATCAATACTCTTTTCCCTTTTGCAAAATTTCCCCACAACATAAAAACCAAACCTTTCTTCTCATCGGATAGTTTCTTTATAACCGCATCCGTAAACTTCTGCCAACCAATATTCTTGTGTGAACCTGCTTGTTTATGCTCCACTGTTAACATCGCATTCATTAAGAAAACGCCTTGCTTTGTCCAAGGACTCAGGTCTCCATGCGCAGGTATCGCGAAACCAAAATCACGGTGCATTTCTTTGTAAACATTTTTCAAAGAAGGCGGTACCCGAACGCCTTGTGGAACCGAAAAACACAAACCCATTGCTTCTCCTGGATTGTGATAAGGGTCTTGCCCTAAAACCACCACTTTCACCTGATCAAAAGGAGTTGAATTAAACGCGTTAAAGATCAGTGGACCTGGGGGATAAATGGTCTTGCCTTCTTGTTTTGCTTTTAGCAAATGGGCCTTAATGTCTTGAAAATAAGGTTGTTGAAATTCAGCTTCTAAAGCTTGGAGCCAAGTGGCTTCCATTTGAATATTACTGGCTTTGCTCATAGTTTAAGGATGAATTGTTTTCCGATTTGGTGAAGATATTAAAATATTAGGCGCTTATTGGTCAGATCTTAAAAAATCAAAAAACCTACTTTGAGTAAATTAGTCTCAAAACTTAAAATTTGTATAATATTTCTACTTGACACATTGACTTTTCATTTTCTATAAAGGCTTACTACAAAATAAAAGGCCAGCTAAAGTTTAGCTGGCCTTTTTTGTTGAGATTTTTTTTTATCATTAGGTATCGCTACTAACAATTTAAGGGTAAACAAAACCTGTTAAAATCATCTATCCTTCTAAAAAAATCTTGTAAAATATTACACTAATTAATAATAAAACAAATGAATTCTCTTAATTACTTTTTTTATGCAGTTGTATTTTGAATCAAATTTTATTGAAAAATACTTAACCATCAATTGGCAATTTTTCACTTTCGTCCTCCCCTTCTGGTTCCAATGAAATCAATACTGCTGCAATTACCGCCAGAAGGATTCCGATCAATTTAAGTGTTGGTGGTAAAACGCCTAAGACAATCAGTGAAATAATTGCGGTCATCAAAGGCGCTCCTGCATTGGTCAATGGTGAAACAACAATCGCTTTACCATAGCGAAATGCAAACACCAAGCACAAAGCACCAATCGCATTCAAAACCTGAATTCCTCCTGCTAATGCTATTCCTTTTGCAGACCAAGATACCAGCTCAAAATCGGTCATATAAAGTGCAACTGGAATAAGTAAAATACCGGTTGCTGTCATATAAAAGAAGATGCTTTCTGCATCCATCGTTTCATTTGCTTTTTTCATAAAAAAGGCTTGAAGTCCCCAAGCTAGCAATATTAAAATCGCTAAGAAAAACCAAGAGCTCAATGGATTTGACAAGTCTACATCACTTGACAATTCAAACATGGGCAATGCGATCAAAGCCAAGACAATCCCCATTACACCTAAAGTTCCTGTTCGTTCTTTTAATAAAAAATAAGACAAACCGATGGTAATAATTGGTGACAAAGAGATGATTGGAAATATCAAATAAGGTGGTCCGACTTTTACAGCATGAAATAAAACCATCTGTCCCCCTGCTCCAAGAAAACCAATTAATCCGCCATACATCAACGCAGATTTATTGAATTCTATTTTCCACTTTTTCCGTTGTAAAACAATGATCGCAGGCAATATCATGGTCAACGCCCAAATAACATAAATGATCGTTTCCGGAATTCCATATTCCGTCGGCAAATTGGTGAATGCTCCCCAAATCCCCCAAGAGATCATCGTTATATAAGCATAGATTAACCACGTTTTCTTTTGCATTGGTTTTGTTTAATTTCGTTTCTAAGACCTTGTTTTTAATTCAAAAATGTTATTTCAATTT
>CALLVY010000574.1 GCA_938015925.1 uncultured Saprospiraceae bacterium | reverse complement strand
CATAAATTCTCGCACTCTTTTTTCAATCGGCTCTGGTATGGTGACCGGTACGCAGCGATTGGGCTTTTTCTTGTTGTAATTTCTAAAATCTACTTTGGTTTGTTCGTCGTTTTGGGAAAAGATAGCCATAGGAAAAAACTGGTCTCCGACAATAAACAGACGAATTTCGTACTGCTTTTCAATATACTCCTGTAGGAATATCGGAGCAAAATTTTCTTCCATCCGATCAATATCTTCCAATGCAACAATCTTGACTCCAGAGGCGATAATGTTTTTATGTCGGGTTCGAATATTCACAGGAGCGCGAAGATCTTTGGAAATAATCCGGCTATGTTGACGATAAAAAGCTAGTAGTTCTGATTTCAATGAAGTGACCATGGTGGTGGGAATTTGCAAACCCACTTCTTTGGCTACTGCCAGGTTGAGCAACTTGTTGTTAGTCCTTTCGTGTTGGTAAGACCCGATGTAATTTTTCTTGAGTCTCTTTTTTAAGGTTTGTTCCTGATATTCGTTGAGAATTTTTACTTCCTGAAAAAGATAATTGATATAATTTTGTCGATTGGGATAGTTTCCGATTACCGGGTCGGGTAGATAATTCAAAGTTCCTCTTCTTTGCCAAACCTTTTCCACATCCTTCAACTCTTCTATTTGCTCTTCTTGATTAGACAGACAGGTATTGGTTGCAACAAAAACGTTGTCGTTATAGCGTTTGAAGGCACGGCCTTTGGCCAGCAACCATTCTATGACCAAATCGGTCACCAAATCTTTTTTCTCGGAAATTAGATAAATCATTTTCTTCATTTTTAGTAAAGAATCCGGTGGCTAAATCTCCATCCGGATTCTTTTTTACTGATCATTAATCAATAATGATGACTTTTTCACTTTCGGTATCGTATAAATCATCTCCGTATCCTGTGATGATCAAATCGCCACCGTAAATAAAGTCAGCATTTTGGAATTCAAATCTTTGGAAATTTTTCATGACTTTGATTTTAGGTAAAAAAAGTGTTATAAAGCGAGCTTCTAATCTTGGCATAGATAGATCCAACGACCTGTTTCGGTGTCGTAAAGATCTGCTCCTGCAAGACCTGTAGGTCGCAAATCGCCACCGTAAATAAAATCAGTATTTTGCAATTCAAATTTTTGGAAATTTTTCATTGGAATGAATTTTTTAACATTAATAAATAGGGATTTACAAGAAGGTCATTGACGATTATTCAAAGAAAATGTAGCGCTCTGTTTCGGTATCATACAAGTCTCCGTTTCTGCCAACGTAAGTGTTCTCTAATTCGCCTCCATAAATCAATTCTACATTATTGAGAACAAATTCATTAAATTTTTTCATGATCAATTGAGTTTAATTGAGTGATTTTAAAAAGTGCATTGAGGGGGAATAATGGCTTAGGGAAAACTCCCTAAGCCATTGTGGTGGTATGGATGATTAGTTTGTGTAAATCACACGATCCATCTCAGTGTCGTAGATGTCTCCCCCGGAATCGCCACCGCGGCCAGAGTAGTGAGTGTCGATAAGTTCGCCACCAAAGATCATATCAGTGTTGTTCAATTCGAAGTTTTTGAAATTAGACATAATAATTAAGGTTTAAATTGTTAATAAATTTCCTACTCTATTCAAGGATTTTCGGAAGCCTCCTTTCGATTGATCAATCTTATTTTTATTACGCACTTGGCGTGATTTTTCTAGTATTTTGCAGCTTCTTGGATTCAATACCCCAAGCCTTTTTTCCTTCCATTACACAAAGGCGCCTTAGCTCTCCGCTTTAGTCTTTCTCCTCTGAGAAACCTGTTTCTAATGTTTTCTTTTAACTCGTATTTCTTTCTGATCGGATCGGTTTCATCCGCTGGTCCGATTGGAACACCAGCCTGTGTTCCATAGATTTGATAGGCACATTTAATGGTATATATCCGATCTATCAATAAATGCAACATCGTCTTTTTCAATTGACTTTTCTTCACCGCTTCGACAATCACGGGTAAGTATCTTTCCATGGCCTCCAGATTAGAATGTTGAATCACACTCCACATTACATAAGCATATTTTTCAGTCACCAAATCCTGCCCCAAATAGCATTGATATTGTTTGTATAAAGAGTCGATGGCTTCTAAATTTTCCTCATCCAAAACCCTTTGAGCCACCAGGTCAAAACAAGCACTGGAACGAAAACGCTGGTCCTTTTCTTGAAGCTCTTGCATCCGTAGCATCAAATTCGCCTGCTCCATCCTTATCTCTTTTTCTACTTGGCCAGCCGTCTCTTCCTCTTGTGCTTTGGGCTGCATTAAAATGGCTTTACAATCTTCCCGAATGGCGTAAAATTCATTTTCCGTAAGATATCCCTCCCATTTAGCAGGATCACTTCCTCCAAAGTCTTCCTTCAAGAAAACTTCTGCAAACTTCCTCGGAGCCATTTCTTTACTTTTATATAATAATTCCCTAAATTTTGCTGCGTCTTCTTTCGTTGTAAAATAGGCCATAGAGATATTCCAATAATCCGCATAGGTTAACTCGTCTCCATATTTTTTGATCTTCGCATACGTTTCTTCCAATACCATCCTGGCGTGCTGATAATCTTCATCGCTTACATCAGGTCTTTGTTTTGGAAAATAATCCAATTGCTGAGCCATCATAGTACCACAGTTTAAAAGGGTCAAGATTAATAAGAGCCAAGGTCTATTCTTGCTATTGCTATTCATATTATTGATTTCAAAATTCATATTTCAAACTACACAACCAATACCTTCGTTGGATAAAATACGCACTGGTGCTAATCAGAACTTCCGAAAAACCATCTTGTCGAATCGACGAGGTATTGAGGATATTCAAAGCCACCAACTTCAATTCCCAGGGACTATTGGGTTTTCGGAAATACAATTCAGCATTCAATAAATCATAAGTACTTTTCACCCCTCCTTCGGCACTTTGATACCAGTTGAATTCGTAGTCGGCCGTGAGGATCAGGCTCTTCAGCAAACTGATTTCCATGTTGAAAAAAGGCCGGTGAGTAACATAAGTTTGGGTAAACAAAGCCTCACTATTGTATTGATTACGCAGTGTTTCAAAGCCTAGTTCCATTATCGGAAGTCGATCTACTGTACTTTCGATTGATGCGGTGTATTGCTGGGTAAAACTTTCATTCAGTATTCGTTCTGTTCCGGTCCAGGTGTTGAAAAACTGACCGTAAGTCATACTCGCTCGTGCATCTATTTTAAAATGTTTAAAGCGCTTATCCAAAGCTCCATAAACCCTCAACCAGTCATTGGGCTGAGCAATATTATACGGAGTCGAAATGCGATCAAGCCCTTGGTAACTCACCTGTTCGTTCAAATGGTTGTATTTCCGTTGGTACGACAATACGCCATAGATATTGGTAAAATTGTAAAGGTTGAAGGAGTAAAAACTTAGCTGTAGCTGTTGGTACCAATTATTACTCAAATTCGGATTACCTCTGACCACCTGATTGTAAGTATTGAGGATGCTGGATCGGGCATAGCGCGGTGCATCATAAAATTCCGTTTGCCAAGAGTAATTCAAAGTAAGGTCCGTCGACTTCTTAAAGGCATATCGGGAGTACAAAGCAGGCAATAACATTTGACGCCTAAAGCCTTCTCTTTCTCCTTGTTGAATGTGCCATAGCTGAAAGTCGTGCCAATACAATCCGGGTTTGAACAATAATTTTCCCCACTTGGTCTTATAGTGCAATCCGACATAGGTATCGCTAAAACGGTAATCTAAATCGTTGTGCCATTCGCTCCTGGAAAACATCACTTCTTCGCCCGTTTCCAATTGCTGTCCCAAACTGGATCGCAATGCCTGTTCTTGAAAATGGGTTCCTGTCGAAAGCCCCAGATGATTGGTTTTATTGAGCAGGAAGTAGTACGATAATGTCGTTTTCCATTGTTGTGTTTGCAGCCCTCGCTGCTGAGTCAAACTAATGTTATCTTCGGGGAGCGCAGTGATCAATTGATTAAAAATCAGATCGTCTGATTTCAAGGTAAAGTTCCGGTCTTCATTAATCCATTGCTGTTGACCTTCCAATGCTAACATGTGTTTAGGTCGCAAGTTGTAGTATACATTCAGGTACTGTTCCACAGAGGGCGTTTGGTTTCCATTGTCTGAGTCAAAGTAGCGATCTGCGAAATCTGATTTTGATTCTAGTAATTGTTTTTCATTAACCATTCGTTGCTTTATCAGCAGGTGGTGCTCTATATGCAGTTGATCGTTGGGCAGGTATTTGCTTTGCAATTTGACAATGCCTGCTCGTGTATTTTGTCGAACCGAGGAAGATAAATTTTCCGTTCGGCCAATAGTATCTAAAGGGCCCAAATAAGTTCTGTTTGTCAGTTGAAGCAGCTTAGTTGCCACATCGGTGAGAACAGCGTAGCCGGAGAAATTCCATTTAGGCAAAGGCTGGTAGGTAAAATTGAAGGCACCTACTTTTGTTCCTGTTTGCTGAGCCAAATTATCTCTTAAGGGGACCAGCCCCAGCGCTTCAGAAGACAGATTGGTATTGGTTCCATTCTGTCGATCTAGTCCGCCCACTCCTCCATTGAAGCGAAGCAAATCGCGGAAAGTAAACACCTGTTCGCCAATATTATTCGCATTGCCGATAAAGTTGAGACTTCCCTTTTTATGGAAGTAAAACAAATTGGCATGTCCCAGATATCGTTTGGCCTCTCCTCCCCCTGCCTCTATTGATCCAAAAGTAATGTTCTTTTGATCCTCCTTGAGCTGGATGTCTATAGCCAATCCTTCCTGATCTTGTATGGATTGCAGTTTGGAGACATCGCTGTAATCGCGCAGCACCTTGACCTGGTCGACCACTTTGGCCGGGATATTATTAGATGCCAATTTAGTATCACCAGTAAAAAATTCCTTGCCATCTACGGTAATCTTATCTACCTTTTTTCCATTGACTTTTACCGCTCCATCTTCCGCTACATCAAAACCCGGTAGTTGTTCAAATACGTCTTTCAACTTTCTTTCCTTACCAGTGGTAAAAGCATCTGCTTTGAAGGCTATGGTATCGCCCCTGACGATTACTGGTACCTCATAAACAACGGTCACTGCATCGAGCGTCTGGTCCGCAGGTTTTAAAACAATGTTGGCAAATTCCAGATCTTTACCGGCATCCAAATTCATCGTCCAATCCGCATAACCTAAATAAATAGCTTTCAAAAAGTACTGAGAATCTCTTTGCAGTTCAAGCTTAAACTGGCCTTCATAATTGGTGATTGCAAAAGCGCTCAGCGTACTGTCTTTGCTAGAATATGCAATCACATTAGCCATTTCCAAGGCCTCTTGTTCCATATTACTCACCACTCCTTCCAGGAAAATCGATTGTGCGTGCAGGCTAGTAAAATTTACCAGAAGGCAACAACTTATCAGCAAATATTTCAGGTAGCCACTCATGATTTTTTTCTTGGGTTTAGCTTTAGTTTTTCTTACGCTTATCGGCATACATTTTTTTCATCTCCTGTACTTTCTCTTCATAGATTTCCTTGAAGGTTTGACGATCTACTTTTTTACCTTTAGTGGGTGCTTCGATGATTTTTCTTTCTTCTTTGTCAATAGTAATTTTAGAACAAATGATATGCAACTTTTCATCTTCTACTTCGAGAATAAACCCTGGTAATCCCCAGTATTCTCCTGGCCCTTGACTTATGGGGATTTCGGGAGTGTACCAAGCTTCTATCTTCCGTTCCTTGATTTCCTTTTGAGCTTCCCCTTTTATGCTCGTCTTAGGCTTCGATTTTTTGGTCGTAGTAGCCCGGTAGCAAGTATAATCTCCGATTTTTTTACTCTCTTTCTCTAAGTTCCAGTCCCATTGGATCAGGCTATCCTGGACAAGAAAAACTTTCCCAAAAATGTCTCGACTTTCTGCATAGCTTGCATCGCGATTGTTTTTATATAATCCGCCTTCGGTTCCTCCTCCAAGTCCCACCACTTCTACTCCTTTTTCTTCTCTAAAATCTTTCACTTTCGGAATTTCTTTATACAAGGAACTATGACTATCGAAAAGCAATTCGTATTCTTTTTGCATTGCTGCCCTTATCTTTTTATTAATATCTTCTTGCTGGGTAATTGACATACTGGTTTTCTGCGAAGGGCTTTGCAGGCTATCTCCTTTTTCAGGACTTCCAAAAGAAACGGACATAGTAGACGAAGTGCTATAAATAGCCTCACCGCTAAAATTCTGTGCATATAATCCGATACTCCATAGAGTAATACATAGGGAAAGCAATAATTTTTTCATAAGAAGCTTTTTTTCAGGTAAAAAATTGATTTAAAAAACTCGTTCAACACACCTACTGATTGACGCAGGTGTAAGAAGGATACTTTTCCGGTATCAGCGTACAATTTGCCCGTGGCAAAATTGTAGCATACGTTTAAGCGAATGATATTTCACTGAGCAATACAGCGCAGTAACTTCAGTGTTAGGTATTCTGGTTAGACAAATTCAATACTCCAATTTGAGTATAAATCGTATCATCACTTTCGTGTATGGGATAGAGTCCTGGTTCTACTACTAGTTTCTCTACCCCCAATGCTCGACAGACAAATTCTGGAATATTGTAAGATTCGATAACAATAAAACAGCCACTTCCAAAATTTTTTTTAAGCGTTTCCAATTGAATACTGG
>CALLVY010000573.1 GCA_938015925.1 uncultured Saprospiraceae bacterium | reverse complement strand
AGTAATTTTTTCTGCAATCAATGAACGCCCACAGCCTAATAGCCGGGCTATTAAGGCGAATGAGTGAACGATCCCACTGGGTTGAGTATGACAATACTCAAAGTGAAGCAACCGTGACCACGGAAGGGTAGCAAGCAGAGTGCGGAAAAAAGACAATTTTTTAGCCATACAATATCATTTCGAATAAAGTCTAGTGTACTAAGAAGCAAGACAGTTAGAAAATCAATGGTTTTCGAGAGTCTTGTTTTTTACTCATAGTCACCTCCTTATTAGAAGGGGCGACAAAAATACGTTTTTACTTTAGAAAGACTAAAATAGAATGGTCTAAAAGTTAATAAAAATTACTGGGAAGAATTAAATTTTTTTAATAAAAAAGACACATTTTTTTTGCGACGCATTTTTTTTAGGAATTGGCAGTCGTTTTATTCTGCGTTGGGAAGTGGTAAGGCTTCTAAATATTGGTCGACATAATCGTCCCAGTAGGCCATCAATTCCTGAGTTACAGGGCCGACTTTTCCATTGCCAACCCATTGTCCGTCAATCTGGATGACGGGGAGAATCCCCTTGATGGTACTGGTCAGAAAAGCTTCTTCTGCTTGTGCCAAATCGCTTAGGCTAAGGATGCCTTCTTCTACGGTATAGTTGGTGAATTGGGCGACTTCCAAAACATGCTGGCGGGTGATTCCCTTTAGAATGTTACGATTAGAAGTAAGAATGCGCTGACCAGGGAGCACTGCGAAAAAATTGGAACGCGAGGATTCCGAAACTTCCTGCCCATCGTGATACAATAAATCAAAAGCTCCAGCCTCTTGAAGTTTTTGGGCTTGTAGAATAGGAACCACATAATTGGTGGTTTTGACTTCAGGGACTTCTCTGGTGTATTGATGGAATAACAAGGAGACTCCTTTGTCGTACATCTCTTGGTCGGGATAAGAGAAGTTTTGTTCGAGAATAAAAAAGTTGGGCTGGGCGGGGAGATAGCTATTGGGAGAGTATCCACCAGTGAGTACGAGGCGAATACCTGCGTCGAAAGTATTGTTGAGGAGGAGGAGTTGGTGAATAGTATCCTTTAAGGCTTCAAGGTTGAGCGGCATTGCCAGACCCATGCCTTCGGCAGAATGGATAAAGCGTTGTAAATGAAAATCCATGAATAATGGTTTTCCGCCACGCACTGAAAAAAAATCAAAGATGCCAAATCCACGGAGTAAACCGATGTCTTCTACCCCGAGCTTCGCTGCTTCAGCAGGAAGGAATTGGTTATTAACAAAATATTGCTTCATTGTTTAATAATTCTTTAATTTTTTCCGTGTTTGGTGGACCACGGAATATTAAAGAAGGTGTTTATTCCATCTCCTCATTAAAATACACCTTATAGTAATACATCTCTCTTTCTTCATCAAATCCTTTTTCGAGGTAATCCTGACTGGATTCTGGATTGTTGAAATCCAAACGAATCTGGATTTTGGTATCGAGCTTGATGTTACTTTTGATTTTTCGTTTGGCTGTTTTTACTGCTCTTTTAGAAATGTCGAATTCTTGGACTTCATTGAGGGCGTAGTCGTTTTGATAGGCTTTGAATTCGGTCGCTAGTTTTTCATCTGGAATGACTTTTTCTGCAAAGTCTTCAAAATTGAAAGTCTCGTGAGTCGTAAAGTAATCCACAGAATCTGTTAAGAACTTAATTTGTTCTTTTTTGTCCGAAGCAGGAGCTACTACTTCCGCAGAAAAGGTATTGACCATATCCATGTAATTGCGCGTATGGAAAATGTCATCTTTTACAAAATCTGCATTGAGGAAATGGTGTACCCAATACTCGGTATCATAATTATTGCTATCGACACTCAATAAACGATAGCCATCACTTTTGGCCGTATTCAAAATCAAACAACCTTTGTCCAGTTTTTCAATATTGATTCCTTCTAGCTTTTCTACCTCCAATTCTCCTTCGCCTTCTTCTACCGTCAAGAAAGAATTTTTTTGCTCCGCTTTAAAAATACCAATACCATTGACCAATTCATCATCATAAACGATGTCTGAAAACTGAGCCACAAAAACATCTCCCGATTTAATATTAGGATTGTTGGATTGGCGATAAAGGTGAATCAAAATATTAGCAGACTCGGCCAAAAGGTTTTCCGGATCGTCAAATATGGAAGACACATAACTATAGATTTCATTGAATTCCAAACTCTCTTCATGTTGGAATCTAAAAACTTCCTCGCTGCGCTTCATGGGTTTTAGGAAATACCGCATTAAGCTTTCTTCGACTTTCTCATCGACCTTACTCAATTGTTGGGCGATAAAATTTCTTTCCGCTCGGTGCTTATTACTTACTCGGTGAATGGCCAATCCGGTGAGTTGTATGTTTGAAAAGTTGATCATGTGTAATTTTTTTTGCTTGACCACTGGATTGGTCAAAGAACGTTTTTTCTTGGCTAAGTAGGAGGACAAAATTATATTGAATTAGCTTCGAGTAGATTTTTAGGGCTAGATGAGTTAAAAAACGTAGACATAGCCTAGCTATGGCGAGGATTTTTAACGAAATATAGACTAAAAAGTCTGCCGAAGATAGTCAATGATAATTGTGTTCATCTACTTATCTTAAATAGACCTACAAGTTTAAGAAATTGCGAGGAGAAATCAGCGTTTATCAGCGTCCATTTTCTGGAAAAGACTACCTTCGTAGTCCCGAGTGCCAATGTACGGCCTCGATATAAGGGGCAATACCATGGATTTAGACGTTTTTCGAAAAAGGGCAAGTAACAAACAGAAACAAAATAAGGCTTTTATCAAGCAACTAAAAAGGCGGCCACCTAAAGATTTGGACCATCAAATCCACGAATTGCATGAAGAAGTTTTTGAAGAGATAGATTGCCTGGCTTGCGCCAATTGTTGTAAAACAACCAGTCCGATTTTTTTACCAAAAGATATAGATCGCCTCGCTCGCCATTTCCGGCAAAAACCTAAAACTTTTATTGCAGAACACCTTCACATCGATGAAGATGGAGACTATGTGCTCAATCAGGCACCTTGTCCTTTTTTGGGAGCGGATAATTATTGCAGTGTTTATGAAAGTCGACCTCGTGCTTGCCGCGAATATCCACATACCAATCGCAAGAAAATGTATCAACTTTTAAATTTGACTTTAAAGAATACACAGGTTTGTCCGGCGGTTTTGGAAATTGTAAAACGATTGGAGGACTTGTCTTGAGTCTGCCGAGATAGGTGTGATTTTTATGCTTTGTTTTTCTTTTGCTTAATCGCTTTTAATATTTTATTTCCCCGACTCCTCAATCCCATACTTCCATGCGGCAAAATCTCTTCAATCAAAATCGCCAACTCTGGCAATAAATCCGGTTCTGATTGGCCAATATTAAACAATACCGACATACTGAAAACTCGAACCGCAATCGCTTCATTGGGATCGGCGAGATAGTCAAAGCAGAGGGAAGCGGCAATGCCTTGTAGTTTTTTTGGAATAGGGTAGTCTTGAAAAATTCGTAGCGTATTGCGTTTGATGGCATTGTTTTGCGGTTGCAAAAGATTTTTCCAAAAGGTTTCTAGGTGAGGTTTGACCAAGTTCGGATGTTGGTCAAAACAATGATTGATAATCCAAGCCGACCTTTGGGTCACCTGAATGCTGTCCTTTAAAAACAATTGCATCAGTTCGTCAAATCGTTCTTGATCTTCGCCGATATATGCAGCGATTTTCATAATGTTCTCTTTGGAGCGATTAGCCAGTAAGGAAGCTCGAATATTCATGACTCAAAAATAAGAAACTTTAAGGGTTCTATAGACAGCGATTGGATTATTTTAACGTTACTAATTTGCGGACAAAACCGTATCTTGCAATCCTGATTTTTAAAAATGATTTTAAGAAAAACACAATATGAGATTTCTATATTTTTCCTTTTTATTACTCTTGAATTTTACCCTAAGTGCTCAAGAGAAAAATCCAACAGCCGTTTTTTCTATAGTGGAGTCGATGCCTCGCTTTCCTGGCTGTGAAAATCAGGGACTGGCCGCGGATGCTGTAAAACAATGTTCGGAGAAAAAGATGTTGGGTTTTGTCTATGAAAATATTAGTTATCCGGAAGAGGCAAAGAGTACTGGAGTGGAAGGTACCGTGGTGATAAGATTTGTCATTCAAGAAGATGGAAGTATTGCGGAAGCGCAAATAGCGAAAGAAATCGGAGGAGGCTGCGGTGCAGAAGCGCTTCGAATCGTAGAACTGATGAATGAGAAAGGAGTAAAATGGATACCAGGAATGCAAGACGGTGAACCGGTTCGGGTTTATTTCAATCTTCCGGTAAAGTATAAATTGGAAAAAGAACCACCACCACCGCCTCCTTATTTTATTGCAGGAGTAGATACTATTTATACCGAATTTGAAGAAGCTCCGATTTATGGAACGGAAGAAGGAGCCTTGCAAAAATATATGGAAAATTTGCCTTATCCTCAGTCGGTCGATAGTTGCTTGGCAGGTTCAATGGTGGTGCAGTTTTTTATCAGTAAAAAAGGAGAAATAAAAATTGGAGATATTTACGACTATGGAGACTTGGGTTTTGATTTTCAATTTGAAGCCATTCAACACCTCAATGCCACCAATCTAAAATGGCAGGCGGCGAAGAGAGGAGGCCTTCCTGTTAGTTGCTATATCCCGCTGCGCATGACCTTCAAACCCAAAACGGAAAAATGCCAAACCATCGCTGATAATTATGACTTGGCTTATATCGCTGCTGCAGAAGCAGAAACTTTATACACCGATCAGAAAATAGAAGAAGCGATTGCGAAATGGACAGCCTCTTTGACCCTGTTGCCCGGCAATGCCGAAGTTTTACTACTCCGCGGTCAAGCCTATCTAGAGGTCAATCAAAATGAAAAAGCTTGCAGTGATTTGCAAGCGGCTAAAAAAATAATTCCCTTGGCAGCTTGGGTAGAACAATTGTTGCCGATGATTTGTAAATAAAGTGGAGGAGAAATGATTTATTTTATTTCGTTTATGAACCTTCGATTTTGGTTCTTGTTTTTTGAAGCGATGGACTTTAGAGCTCGCTTCCAATCCCTTTGATTCAAAGGGGGATAGTTTTTTTGAGGAAGAGCATATATTGTTGAAAAAGGAGTTCTATAAATTTGAGAATTCCAATATTTGTATTAGTTTAGCAATATCGCCGGACAAACATTTTGTTCACCCCAAAAATAACTAAAATGAGACCATTCTGGTTCTTATCAGGCATTATATTGTCTACCTTTCTTTGTTTATTCCTATTCGTAGAATTGTTGAACTTACCAATAGAAACCTTTGCAATGTCCTGGGTGGAAGGTGGTGGTGTTTTAGGAATGCTGCTCAGCATTACACTCCTCATTGCCGATGTTTTTCTTCCTATTCCTGCTAGTCTAATTATGATTGCAAACGGTGCCATTTATGGTCCCTGGCTTGGAGCATTTCTTTCTTTATTGGGAGGAGTGGGAGCTACGATGACGGGCTATTTTTTGGGAAGGGCAGGAGAGCAAAAAGTAAGCCGTTGGATGGGAGCGGAGGAGCGTGCGCAAGCCAAAGCATTTTTTGATAAATGGGGATTGTTGGCAGTCGTCGTAAGTAGGCCGATTCCATTGCTTTCGGAAACCGTGGCGATTATGGCGGGCTTGTCTAAGTGGAGTATTGGTCTGACTTTGCTCAGTGGGATATTGGGTTTCTTACCAGTCGTGATTATCTATGCCTTAAGTGGCGCCTTTGCTTCTCAGCAAGATTATGGTTTGTTTACTTTTTTTATTGTGATGGCGCTGGGGGGAATTACCTGGTTGCTGGGTAAGTATTTTTACAAACCATTAGAGGTAAAAGAAACGAGCCAATAAGCGACAGGGCTCAACTAAAAATAAAAACTACATTTTTCATTTATAAACTCTAACCCCCTAAAATTATGAGTGTATTTGACTTCCCTCGTATAAACATTAAAGGACTACTTCAAATCAATGTTGGTACGGCCAATAATGACGATTATTCCTTACAAAATGGTAGCGCTCCGGGTACTTTTTCCGGTACCGCCACGATTCCAGAGAATGGTCAGATCGGCCAGTCTTTACGATTAGGCAACAGTGCTACGGTACAGCCTTACGACTGGAATGATCCAGATACAGGCCTGAAAATGACCGATGACCAAATGGTAGAATGGATGGCCAAACCTCAGAATTTTGCCAGCTACAACAATGGAACAGTAAATCAGTATACCCAAGTACAGATGATCCCAGGAGAATGGAATCTCTATGGAAACATGGGCGTCAATATGATGGATACTTCGGTAGTAGGAGTTACGGTACCAGACAGTACTTCCTCGAATGGCGTTCGCGTTTACACCAGCGATGATCCACTAGGATTGATTGGTGCCCAACTCAGTTTTAATAATCGAGTAGGAAGTACAGGGAGAAGTACGGCGATGCTCGTTGATATAAATCCAGAAGCACCTCAAGCTTCACAAGTTTTTTCTGATAATTTATTATTGGAAAAAGACGGAACCGCTATCCTAAGCGGCAACCCATCCAAAGCAGTTACTCGCTGGATCAATTTTCAACGGAACACTGTTATAAATGGTCCCAATGGTGCAGCCGGAACTTTCCAATGTACCGTTCCCTTAAGCGAAATTCAAGACGAGCCGATTTTCCAATTAATGCAACCCTACCTTGATACGAGTAGGAACTTGGCAGGAGTGGTATTCCGTTATAC
>CALLVY010000572.1 GCA_938015925.1 uncultured Saprospiraceae bacterium | reverse complement strand
CCAGATTTGATTATTGAAATCCTCTCGCCTGCTACTGTACAAAAAGATTTGAAAGAGAAATTTGACCTTTATCAGCATTCTGGAGTACAAGAATACTGGGTCGTTCATCCATCCGACAAAACAGTAATTCCATATCGGCTCGATGCCGATGGGGTCTATCAGTTAGTTCGTAAAACGCCCTTTATGAAAGATGAACTCATTCCTTGTGCAGTTCTAGGAATTGAAGTGGATTTAGGGATCGTTTTTGCTTAGGATCATGTAAAAAATAAGTTATAAAGGTTTGGGTCGATTATTTTGCATCTAATCGAGTCCTCGAAATGCGATTTATGCCTAGCATAATGAGTATTTTGAGGAGGAAGAGTAGGTGCAAAATAAGCAGTCAAATGTTATAAGTTATTCTTTACACGATCCTTAGGATAGGATTAATAAACGCATTCCTTTATTCTGTTTCTTTAACCAGATACTTTTTCCAAGTACTTATTTCATTTTCATCAAGTACAACTTACACAAATTAGGCAAACTCGATTCTCCTCCTTTTTTCACCACACTCCTCCATTCGCACACACCACCATCTCCGTCATTCAGCTATTTCTGGCCTCCCATTCGTCTATTTCTCTTTCTAGATGCTCCACATTTTGTATTTTGCAAAAAATCAAAATTAAACAACATGACCCAAATTTTCTTTCCTTTCCAAAAACATAGATTAGCCGTCTTATGGAGCCTTTTTCTCTGTCTCCCTTTTTTGGTCTCCGCCCAAAACACTTCCAATCACGGTAATAAATTTGAAGCCATTGATCCGATGATCCCTGGCCCCAATAATTTCCGAGGCATGGATGGAGCACCAGGGCCAGATTATTGGCAGCAGCAGTGCGACTATGACATCGACGCAAGGCTCAACGTGGAGGAACAACGTTTGGATGGAAAAGAAACACTGACCTATTACAACAACTCTCCCAATACTCTAAAGTATTTTTGGATGCAGTTGGATGAAAACCAATTTTCCAAAGACAATTATAGTCACCGCTTCGACCCGAGTACCATCGCAGAAACCATGAGCGAATTGGATTTACAAGCATTGGAAGCTTATAAGCAAATGGGCAAACACGGGGTCAATATCGAAGCCGTAACAGATACCAAAGCACAGCCTTTGACTTACCGCATCAACAATACCATGATGCGGGTCGAATTACCAAAACCATTGGCACCAGGAGAAAAATTTTCTTTTGTAGTCAAATGGCATTATTACATCGTAGATCGAGTGGTGTTCTCCAAACTCTCTGGTTATGCTTTCTCTAGTTATCCGCGTGGTGGCTATGAATATTTTCCAGACGATGGCAATTATTTGTTTACCATCACCCAATGGTATCCACGGATGTGTGCCTATACGGATTTGGAAGGTTGGCAAAATCAGCAGTTTACCGGACGCTCAGAGTTTGCTTTGACTTTTGGTGACTTTGATGTAAGAATGACCGTTCCTGCAGATTATATGGTGGGTTCTACTGGGGAGTGTCAGAATTATGATAAGATGTTGACCTCGACGCAGATGAGTCGTTACCGACAAGCAGAAACGGCTAAGGAGCCCGTTAAAATTGTTACGCTGGAAGAAGCAACCGCTTTGGAAAGTGCGCCCAAAACAAAAGAGACGAAGACCTGGATTTACCGCGCAGAAAACGTTCGTGATTTTGCCTGGACAGCCAGCCGAAAATTTATCTGGGATGCCATGCCGCATATAACCGAAGCAGGAAAAAGAGTGATGTGCATGAGTTATTATGGCAAAGAAGCTTATCCAATTTACGAACGCTATTCGACCAAAGCGGTCGCGCAAACTCTAGAAACCTATTCTAAATTTTCTTTCCCTTATCCCTACCCTGTTGCCATTTCGGTAGAAGCGGCTAATGGTATGGAATATCCGATGATTTGTTTTAATCCGGGTCGAGCCGAAAAAGATGGAACCTATACAGAGGCAGCCAAAAACGCTTGTATCTCCATAGTCATCCACGAAGTGGGACACAATTATTTTCCCATGATCATCAACTCCGATGAAAGACAATGGACCTGGATGGATGAAGGACTCAATAGCTTTGTTCAGTTTTTGGCGGAAAGTGAATTTGACAATAAATACAATTCCAACTTTGGGGCTTCGTCTACGATCACCGATTATATGAAGATGCCTAAAGAAATGCTCGAACCCATCATGACCCATGGTGACAATCAAATCGGTTTTGGTCCAAACAGCTATACCAAACCTGCAGCGGGTCTCAATATCTTGCGAGAAACCGTGATGGGTCGTGAGTTATTTGATTTGGCCTTTAAAGAATATTGCCAGCGTTGGATGTTTAAAAACCCGAGCCCGGCAGATTTTTTCCGTACGATGGAAGATGCTTCAGGAGTGGACCTGGATTGGTTTTGGCGAGGTTGGTTTTACAGCATCGACGCTACCGATATTTCTTTGGATAGTATCAAATGGTACAAAGTGGATTTAAAGAAAAATCCTAAAAAAGAAACCAAGATTCAAAGCACGAAAATAGAACAACCCAAAGAGACCTATTCCCAAAAACTCAACCGCGAATCAGGTCGGGAATTTACCATTGATAATGATCCAGAGCTTCGTGATTTTTACACCGAATACAAGCCTTGGGAAACCGAAGACTCTATCCAAACGCAGACCACCTTATTCCATGAAGAAACATTTACCAAAAAGGAAAAGAAGGAACTATTTGGGGATAAGAATTATTACGAACTGCATTTTAGTAATAAAGGAGGACTAGTAATGCCGGTGATTATTGAATGGACTTTCGAAGATGGGACTAAAGAAATCGAGCGGGTTCCGGTACAAATTTGGCGGAAGAATGAAAATAATTTTACCAAAGTTTTTGTAAAAGACAAAGAGGTCAAAGCCATCATCATCGATCCTTATCAGGAAACGGCTGACATTGACGAAAGCAATAATAACTGGCCGGTCAAAGAATTGCCAAGTCGCTTCCAGGTTTTCAAAAAACATGTACAAGAGAAAGCACCGAATGCGATGCAGAAGAGTAAGAAATTGATTAAACCTTAGTTTTGTATTTTGATTTAAAAATGCAAAAGAACAACTAAGACAAGTTTTTTTTCTTGCAGCAAAAAGGATTAAAGAATAGTACCTTAAAACAAGGCTACTCTTTAATCCTTTTTCTATTTTTTATCTATCGCTATCGTTTCACAAAACTACTGAGCAACTGCTCCCCTGTTTCTGTGGTGATTTGCAATTGATAAATTCCAGCGGTTAGGGTTGGTAAATCCAAGCTTTCCAGGTGATCGCCTGCGGGCCAATCCTGGGAAGCGAAGCTGTGGATCACCTGTCCAAGTGGGTTGATGATTTTGATATTTAAAGTAGTGTTTTCGATTAAATTCATTTGTATTGAATTTGTTGATGGTCAATAAGATTGGGGCTTAAGTTGAAGGAGGTAGGCAAAGCGACGAAGGAGGTTTATAAGCAGAACGAACAAATTGATTCACAAAATAAATTCTGCGATCCTAGTACTACAGCGTCCTACATTATATTGCTACAAGGATTTTGCCAAAATAGAGGCGCAAAAGGAATGGGGGGGTCCAATGTAAAAATGGAAGACTGGAACAAAACCTATAAGAAAGGGGAAGGTGTTTTAAACCAGAGGGTTTCCCCGCTATTTTAAAACACCTTCAAAGTTGCATATAAGCTATCGCTCTGTTATTTCAATATCACTTTGCCCGAATAAAAATAAGCATCCCCCATTTCTACTCGATAAAAATATACCCCGGAAGAGAGCGCTCCTCTATTGAAAAGCAATTGCTTTTCATCAAAGGTTTGCCTGACCACTGCTCGTCCCATTTGATCGTATAAGATAAATTGGGCATTCGCAGCTGCTTCCACGGGTAATTCAAAAATAACGCTCCCAAACGAGGGGTTTGGGTATACGAACAGTTCTCCATGGCCCACAGGTACCTGTGAGACCTCATTTATTATTTTTATTTCCAGGAAGTCTTCGCCCACCGTATGGAAGGCGGTATTCGTGATGATGGGTTCGTTGAAATCAAAATAGATGGCTACTGAGTTTTCAATGCGTGTCCCGATCGCTAAATTCTCCTCTTGTGCAATTCTAAACTTCACCCAACCATTCGAGGCAGGCTCATTGGTCGTAGAATCAACGAGTAAGATATTTTCAAAACGAATCACCAACTCTCCTTGCCCTTCCAACGTCCAGGTATAAGAATGACTACTTCCTCCCATTTGTATACTGGCCGCATTTAATACTTCTGGAAGCGTGTCTCGCAAGACTACCAAAAAGGCAGTATCGTTTCCGGTATTTTGAAAACGGAGGGTGTATTCGATGTCTATATTTTGAGCTATAAAATGTTCTTCGTCTACGCCCGTAGGAAAGGCTTCTTTTTCATTGGGGTCATGGGAGCCAATCACAGGATTGCATTCGATATCGAAGGAAAAATCAGCATCATCCATTGGTAAAGAAGACAAGACACCCAGGCTGGTAGGATCAACACCATTTAGCCCACAACCTTCTACCACAATATTGGGAGAAGAAAATCCAGGGTGGTTGGGTTCTTGATCTGAAGTGGCCCGCCAGGTTTGACCATTCGCTTCTCCTGCAAACCAAGTCGTATCCAATTGATTGAATATCTCACCGCCTTGCATCAGAATAACATTGTCTTCAGTGATGATATAATCCATCACCGTACTACTAGGAGCCGTCCCACTATTGGTCACAAACATCCTGATGGAATCGCCTTCACAGATCGCGCCCACTTCCATACTCGCTCCATTCCAATTAGCAGGGTCACTACATAAGGAGTCTGGGTAAATTTGAACAGAACTACAAATCGACTGACCGAGTTGTAAAGCCAAACAGCTATCCATTTCGACCGTCAAACTAAAGGAACCACAATC
>CALLVY010000571.1 GCA_938015925.1 uncultured Saprospiraceae bacterium | reverse complement strand
AAAACGCAATTATCCTATTTAGCATTTGTTTGATCGCCATTTTAGTATGGGGTTGTAAAACCAAGCAATATACCCTCGAAGAATACCAAGGACCACAGATTTCCTTTGGCAGCGGTGGTGGATTTACAGGAATGTATACTCGTTTTACTCTTTTCGAAAATGGCCAAATCTTTAAGAAAGGAGGAAGTGAAAAAGAATTTAGTGCCTTCGGCATTGCCAAGAAAAATGATGTTGCACAAACCTTTAAAAACTACGACGTACTCAAAATAAATGACATCGAACTGAATGAACCAGGTAACATGAACTATTATATTGAGTATAAAGGCAAAGACAAAACCCATAATGTAACTTGGGGTGGGGTCAATAAACCAGCTTCAGACGAATTAAAATTATTTTATCAATTGCTTAATAATTTGGTCAAATCGGCCTCTAAAGAGAATTAATTGATAGTGTCTTTTATATTTTAGTAAGATCATATCGTGCCTTAAAATCATAAAATAATGAAATTTATAATCACCTGTTTTTTCTCTTGTTTGGTTTGGAGTAGTACACTCTTTGCGCAACATCAAAAACCACAAGCGCCTGCCAAGGCGACTACAGCGAGTCCCGCAAAAAAAGAAGTCCAGTTGCAGCGACCTGCTTCTGTGAATCCTCAATCCCTGCGGCAGATTGAGGAGCCCCTTCGATTTGAGCAATTCTCGAAAAATATTACTTTGCCTAATCAGGATGGATTCCAGTCTGATTTAAAAGTGGTAAAGGATAAAAAAACAGGATTACCTATTTCTATTTCTGGTCAATCAAAAAAACTAAAAGAAACTTCTTGGGCTAGTCCAGAGGCCGCCGGCTTCGCCTATCTCAATGAAATCAAATCGGTCCTCCAAATCAAAGAACCAGGAGCAGAGTTTTCTGTAAGAAAAAAACAAGTCGATAAAGTTGGGAAGCAACATTTGCGCATGCAACAGGAGTATCAAGGTATTCCCGTTTTTGCCAGTGAAGTAATTGTACACCTTAAAGATGGACAAGTTGATTTTTTCAATGGCCGATATTTTCCAAGTCCGGACTTGACGACCACGACTCCTGCAATCTCCGATGAAGCAGCTATCGAAGTGGTAAAAGCAAATGTGCAAGAAGAATCAACTCTCAAAGTACTCACCGCAACGGATCTTCGTTTTGTCCCGGAAGGAAAACAATTCAAAAGTAAATTAGTGATTTACCACTTGGATGGAGAAGCAGATGCGGAGCACCTGGCTTGGCAGATTACGGCCTTTCCAAATATCACTGATCGTTGGGAATATTTCGTCGATGCAATAGATGGCACTGTCCTTCACAAAATCAGAAATAGTTGTAAGCTGATCCATGATCATCAATCAACTTGTAGCCATTCTGCCAAAGCCAATCCTATGGCCAATCCAAATTTGGAAACTACGTTTGAAAAAGAAGACTTTAAATTGCTTGGAAAGGAAACGGCGACGGCCACAGACTTGAATGGACAAAATCGGACCCTCAATGTTTATTCTGTTGGGAGTACTTATTACATGATTGATGCAGCTCGTAACATGCACAATGGAACCAATGCCTCACAATCCAATTTTCCGGATGACCCCAAAGGAGTGATCGTGACTTTAAATGCTTCTAATACTTCCCCACAAAATTCCAATTTTGTTTACGACCACGTTACTTCAGGAAACAACCAATGGAATAACCGCACGAGTGTGTCTGCACACCATAACGGCGGAGTAGCTTATGATTATTTTGAATCGGTTCACAGTCGTAATTCCATCAATGGAAGCGGTGGGAATATCATCTCTATCATCAATGTGGCGGATCAAAATGGCAATGATATGGACAATGCTTTTTGGAATGGTGCCGCTATGTTTTATGGAAATGGAAAACAAGCTTTTAATGCACCACTCGCCAAAGCGCTGGATGTAGCCGGACATGAAATGTCGCATGGTGTCATCCAAGCAACGGCTAATTTGACCTACCAAAATCAAGAAGGAGCCCTCAATGAATCCTTTGCAGATATCTTTGGTGCTATGATGGATCGGAACGATTGGCAGATTGGAGAAGAAGTAGCCAATGGTAGTATCTTCCCTAGTGGAACCATGCGCGATATGGAAAACCCTAATAATGGTGGCAATAGCAATGATTTTTACTGGCAACCAGATCACATGGATGATTTTGTCAATCTGCCCAATACTCAGAATGGCGATTTTGGAGGAGTGCATATCAATAGCGGTATTCCCAATCATGCGTACTACCTTTTCGCAACAGCGATTGGAAAAGATAAAGCAGAAAGAATTTTTTACAAAGCCTTAGATGATTACTTAGTAGCTTCCTCTCAGTTTGTAGATTTGAGAATTGGGGTATTGAAAGCCGCGGGAGATTTATATGGCCAATCCGAAATTGATGCGGCAGCAAGTGCTTTCGATCAGGTAGGTATCGCTAGTGGCCCTGGCGGAGATTATGAAGTGGAGACCGAAGAAAATCCAGGATCAGATTTGATCCTCTTTGCAGATTTAAATACGTTAGATGTTTACAATCCTGCGGATCCTGCCAATTCCTCTTTGTTGAGTAATACTGGACAGAATTCTCGACCAAGTATCAGCGATGATGGTTCCTTTGTGGTTTTTGTGGATGATCAAAAACGATTGGTTGGAATTGATATTGACTGGACGGCTGGTAATGCCGAAGAATTTTATCTGGAACAAAGCCCTCAGACGATTTGGAGAAATATCGTGGTGTCGAAA
>CALLVY010000570.1 GCA_938015925.1 uncultured Saprospiraceae bacterium | reverse complement strand
TGACTTTACCTGGGTTTTTGTTTCCAATTGTCCACCTTTCGAATTAGGTTTTAAAGATCAAAGTACGGCGAGTCCTACCGGATGGGAATGGTCTTTCCCCGGAGGTAGTCCTGCTAGCGCCAATGTCGCCAATCCCAATATCGTCTTCACGACTCCTGGCGATTATCCGGTGACACTCATTGTCGACAATGGTGTTTCTTTGGACACCATTACCAAGGTCGTCCATCTGGCAGAGGGAGCGCTTAATGAGATCAAAGATCAACTCTGCCAAGGAGATACCATGATCATCAATGGAAACATTTATACGGAAACCAATCCAAGTGGAACCGAAATCATTCCCAATGGGAGCAGCATGGGCTGTGATAGTATTATCCAGGTAGATTTACAATTTAATATTCCGGACTCTACTTATCTTTATGAATTGGTTTGTTTTGGTGGAATACCTGCTCCTGGTACCTACGTTGAGGTATTGACTAATGCAGCGGGTTGTGATAGTGTGATCGTCATTCAAGTGGATGCTTTGCCAGAAATTATGACTTTATATGAAGACAGTTTATGCGAAGGAGAATCCATTGAAATCAACGGCACCATTTACGATCAAAACAATCCATCAGGATCAGAATTTTATACTTCTACTTTGGGATGTGATAGTACGCTAATGATTGTCTTGCATTTTCACGAAACCTATTTTAATACCATCAAGGATACCATTGTCTTAGGAGAGACTTATGTTTTTGGAGGAAATGTTTATCTCGAAACCGGAGTATATTCTGATTCTTTGCAAAGTCAAAATGGATGTGATAGTATTGCTCAATTGGACTTAACCGTATTAGACACCACGACTTCCACTTCGTTTTTAGAACAGGAAGATTTTAAATTTAAAGCTTATCCGAATCCTTTCGAATCCGAGACTTTGATTCACTTTAAATTGCCTGCGGCTGCACGAGTAGGCTTGGCTGTTTTTGATGTTCATGGTCGTCAGATCGTCGATGTATTTCAGAATAAGAATTTGGCAGCAGGAGATCATTTTCATAAACTTTCGGGAGGAGAATTATCACCGGGAATTTATTATTGTCGTTTGCAGGTGGATGGAGAGGTCCTTGTTTTGCGCTTGGTGCAGATTTAGGATTTGAGATAAAATTTGAGTTGCAGTTCGAAGTGAAATATTATCAATTTAAGCCGCAGGATATAAAATTTATTTACGCGAAATTCTCCGTGCTTGTGCAGGCCGGGAGGCCTACATTTAGACCCGCGTACTACCTGCAGGTAGAAGCGAACAGTTGGTTTTTTAATCCCTGCTAAATATTAAAAAATCAACTGCTCGTTACGACTTTTTAGTCGTACACGGATATACATAGAGGGCTCTCGACCTCTAGTCTTCAATATCTAATTTGGAAATTTTTATCCTTCAAACAGAGAGTCCCAGCCATTCCCGCTGCTCAAAACTAAACCCCTACCCCATCGCCAATATTCACCACATAAGCTTCTCCCTGAATCCCCGTTTTCTCTCGATAAGCCGCTAATATTTTAGCTTGCACTTTCTTCGCTACGGCTGTTTTCACCAAGTTGATCGTACAGCCACCAAAACCTCCGCCCATCATCCGAGCACCCAAAATATCTTTTTCCTTTCTCGCCAAATCAACGAGTATATCCAACTCTTCACAACTCACTTCATACCCTTTACTCAAACCTTCATGAGATTGATACAAAAGCTGTCCAACCTCTTTTAATTTTCCAGCTTGTAGTGCTTTCGTCGTTTGTACCACACGTTCATTTTCCGCCAATACAAATTGAACGCGCTGAACGTCTAGTGCATCTAAAGCAGAATTATTTTTCAACATGGAGGGCTGGACATCGCGAAGGGTTTCTATTTTTTCGTTGGCATGTTTTTCTTGTATTTGTTGGAGAATGCGCTCACAACTTGCCCGGCGATCATTATAAGCCGTAGCAGCCAAAGAATGTTCTACTTTGGTATTGAACAAGAGCAAACAATGATTGCCTAGTTCACAAGGAAAATAAGCTACTTTTAAATCTCGGCAATCCAATTGAATCACTTTTCCTTTCTGACCAAAAAGTACCGCATACTGATCCATCAATCCACAAAGGATTCCGACACGATGTTCCGCAGCTTGAGCGATCAAGGCAATTTCTTCCTTGGGCAAATTCCATTGAAACAATTCAGATAAGCCTCTGATCAGACCACAAGTCAAAGCTGCCGAAGAAGACAATCCAGCACCGATAGGAATATCCCCACCAAAAGCACATTGATAACCTTTCAATGAATAACCTTTCTCTTTTAAGACCAAAGCAATTGCCTCCAGGTAGCGAAGCCAACCCGCAATTTCCTGTTGCGCTCCATCCGCCAAAGAAAAGCTGGATAACTGATCGTAATCCGCAGAATAAATAATTACCTCCTGCGGCTGTTTTTCATTCTTACTCAAAGCAAAATACAGTCGACTATCAATCGCTGCCGGAAGCACTAAGCCATGATTATAATCCAAATGCTCCCCTATCAAATTGATACGGCCAGGTGCATGGACGGTAATGGTAGGTTTTCCAAAATGAGTAGCAAAAATTTTATTGATAGTCTCGCGATCCATAAATCTTCAGGTATATGCTGTATTTTATAAGGAAACGAATATAGCAAGAAACTGAAAAGTCAGAGGCTCTCTTTGAATTTATTTCCAACTCCCACCCAAAAGAAGCGGCTTTAGACCTTTGCTTTGGAGAAAACAGTCCCGTAAAGTCATTTTTTTTTAGCTTAGGTTTTATTTCCTCCTTCTTTCCAAGTAATTTTGTCGCCGTTACCAAGAGAATGATTCGCTTTATTAGAGTTCATTCTAAATAATTTAGTATGGCTAAAAAATTGTCTTTTAATCCCACTCTGCGTGCTACCCTTCCGTGGTCACGGTTCCTTCACTTTGAGTATTGTCATACTCAACCCGCTGGGATCGTTCACTCATTCGCCATAATAGCTACGGCTATTAGGCTCCGGGCGCTCCTTGATTGGAAATAAAATTACTTGCGTGAACCTCCTTTGTCGGTTTCTTCACTTAGAGTATTGTCATACTCAACCCGTTGGGATCGTTCACTCATTCGCCATAATAGCTACGGCTATTAGGCTCCGGTCGCTTCTTGATTGGAAGTAAAATCCTTCATTTTTATCTCATAAAACCATTTTAGAATTAACTCTAATAGTCTCTGAGTTTAACACAAAACGCCAAGCACTTAGCTCCCTATGCAAGCAACGATCACAAAATTATTGACCTTCCTGGCTTGTCTGTTCGCTTTTTCAGGCTTTAGCCAGCCCTTTAGCTGTGGAGGT
>CALLVY010000569.1 GCA_938015925.1 uncultured Saprospiraceae bacterium | reverse complement strand
CATTGGATTCACCAATCTCCCGAGCAAGATCAATCGAATGATTGAGGGCACCATAATATAAAGAAGAGGTGGATAAATTGGCTGTACCTGTTTCGATACGGCCTTCCATTTCGTCGGATTCTGATTTTACTACGCCTTCGGTATTGAGTTGACGATGGCAATATTCGAGGCACCATTCGATGAGTGGCCACAGCTCTTTGGCGATCTTGGCATCGCCACTCGCCAGGGCAAAATGACTTGCCCCATAAGCGATCATTGCGGCATCGCCCCGGTCTAATAAAAAGGGGGGCACCAGACCTTCTATTTCAAAAGCATAGCGAATTTTTTCGTATTCCGGATTGGTTTCTTTGGCAAAAGCCCGATAGCAATTCATGGCCGATTCATTGCCAATATCATAACCGAGATAAGGAAAAAATGGATTGATGTATTCGGCCTGATCATTGGCCCAAAAACCCACATAATAACGGCCGCCGCCTGGAGAATGGATCAAGCCCATCTCCGATTCGAAGATGCTTTCGGCAGCTCTTATTTTCGAAAAGGCAAAAAGGGTATTTAAAGTCGGTTCTGGTGTTTCCAAAATCAAAGCTTCGTTTATTTTTTCTAAAAAAGCTTCTCTTTCTGTTCTGGCATTCGTTCCAAGTGGCAAAGCCTCTTCATTCAATTGCGCCATTATTTTTATAGAGAAAGTAAAGGTCTCTCCTGCGGCCAATTCGATCTGGGCAGGAACATCCGATTGGATGCTTTGAGTAAATTTACCTTTATCACCAAAATCTGTCAAGCTTCTCGAAACCGCTCCGCTCTGCAATTGCAAAACTTGATCACTGGTATTGCGGAGGGTCCATTCTTCCACAAATAAACGTTGGGTCATCGAAGGGAAAAAACGACGTTCCAATTGCAAACCACGGGCAGAGGGATGATGTAAGAATCGAAGTTGGCCATCAATCGTCGCCGACTTTAGAGGACCAGGGACAAATTCTTTTTTTCCAATAAATAGAACGGGTAAAATATCATCTTTAAAAACATCTTTTAGATAGGCGCGATAAATAAACCAAGCGGGATCAGAGGATTTGATAAAAGGATGCAATTGGGGGAAAAAGATTTGTCGTTCGAGACTTAAAATCCCGGCTGTATCTACGGCATAGGAAATGATGCCTGCGACTCTTTGTCCTGCCATTTCGATATTATCTGCGTGGGGCAGGTGGGCTTCTTTATTGGGTTCCCAATGGATGCCGGTTTTATTTTGGATGCTCCAATAATTTTTCTCGACTGGAAGCTTTTGGCTCCATAGGAAGGAACTCGTACAAAGTAAAAAGAGGAAGTATAGGAAGCGTATTCTCATCGGATAAAGGTTTCAATTGGTTGATGACCAAGGTACGAAATTATTGGAAAGGTCAAGAACTCATTTTGGAACTTTTACCACAAGCTTAATGTTGAAGGGTTTAGTTTTTTTTATATTTTTAACCTTAGCGAATCTTGAGAAATTTCAAGAATTATTCTCTTCTTTTTCATTACTTCTCTAGTCCTAAGCTTTACTCCAAAAAATCAAATAGATGCCTATCCTCATAGAAACAGAACGAATGCTTCTTCGCCAATTTATAGCGAGTGATTATCCTGCGGTATATGCTTTCAATTCCAATAAGGAAGTGCAAAAATATACGGGCGACAGGCTACTCCAATCGGAAGAAGAAGCCAAAAAATTAATCGCAAACATCTCGGAACCAGAGTATCGAAAATATGGCTATGGCCGCTGGGCTGCGGTGCATAAAGCGAGCAATCAAGTTATTGGATTTGCGGGACTCAAATATTTGCCAGAGTTGGACGAAACGGATATTGGTTTTCGCTTTTTGCCCGCCTATTGGGGACAAGGAATTGCTACGGAAGTATCCAAAGAAATCATTGCTTATGGTTTTGAAAAATTGGGTTTAAAAAGAATTATTGGGATTGCGCTGCCGGAGAATATTGGATCTTGTCGGGTCTTGGAGAAGATTGGATTACAGTTTTATAAGATGGATGAGTACGATGGCGATGGAGGGAATTATCGGTGGTATGAGATTAGTGAGGAACGGTATTTGAAGAATACGGTTTAAAGCTTAAACCGTATTCTTCTAAAACATTAGACTTTATTCTTCATAATCCAACAGCAGCCAATTGGCATTCATCACAAACTGTTCTTGATTTTTGGGATTGCGAAAAACCAAAAACAATTTTGCTTGTCCTTCTTGCGGCATCAAATCAAAGTGAAATACTTTTTGCAGTTCCTTTTTTTCGTCAAAATAATTAACCTCAACCTGGCCAAGAAGCGGCCCATCTATCGCTCCTTTCCGCAATTCTACCCTTCCGGCATAAGCATAATTGGAGCTAAAAAAAGCAGCCAGGCGAACACTCTTTAAACCCTTCCAATTGATCTCTTTAAATCCAATGTAGGAATTGTGAACCAAGGAACCCAAAAGCGTTTGATTTTTATTGTTGTTCCAGACACCATGGCCTTCCGACCGCTCTTCCGCAGCCTCGGCTTCCAATACCGGAGCTCTAAAAATTATTTGCTTCCGCGCAGTCAAATGACTACCATCCACCACTGCATTTCCCCGATCTTGATAAGAAGCCAATAGTACATAAACCCCTGGTTCGGCATCCTCTTTTCGGTCATGAGCAGTAAAAGTCAAAGCCCCCGACAAGGGCAATGTTTTTTCTTTGACTTTCAAAGCAGGATCAAGCGATAAAATATAATTGGCCATCGCCGTCGCCTCTTCAATACTCAGGTGAGAATGGGCGATCATCATTTGCCCGCCCCATATTCCAGAGCTGCCCTTGATGATTCGACTTACAATATTATCCCTATCTTCTGGGCCATATTTTTCAGCGATTTCGGTATAGCTTGGACCGCTTATTTTTTTGTCTATCGCATGGCAGGTTTTACAATCCGAAGCATCCATGAGTTGTTTGCCTGGTGGCGAAAAATTTTGTTGGTGTCCAATACTTGGTACAATCAGATCCATCCCTTCCGGCAAATAATTTAAACTCACTCTGACTTTCGCAGGATCAATCCCTTCTCCTTTTTCATCTTCTAAATCTTTGATGTTAATTTTGTAATTGACTGATTTTCCCGTCCAATAAAAAGGAGCAGGATCTTCTAAAACGATATCAACCTGCGGTGGCTCATTGCCCACCATTATTTTTTTATTGGCGGTACTACTTTCCCCTGCTTCGTCTGTCACGGTTAATACGACATCGTAAACGCCCGGATCGGTAAAAACAAATTCCGTTTCCTTTGCGGTAGATTGTGTTTCTTCATTGGTAAAAGACCAAGCATAGGTCAGGCGATCCAGATCGTAATCTTTTGAATCGGCAGCCGAAAAATTCAATTTCAAAGGAACAGGGCCAAGACTTTTATCTACTTTTATTTTGGCCAAAGGTGGTCGATTGCCAGATCTATATTTGATTCGATTCAATCGGGCATCCATGTTTTGAACATTCCATTTATCGCCATACTCCAAAATATACAATTGTCCATCCGAGCCAAAACACATATCCATTGGTCGAGATAAAGAATCGCTGGGCATAAAGGCTGTGGCCTTTACATACTTATGATCTTCATCAAGAGTCAATACATAAATCCAATGGCGCATCCATTCATAAACAAAAACTTTCCCTTCAAAATAAGCAGGAAAGGTTTCTATTTTATCAGAAAATTCAGTGGCATGAAAGATCGGCCCTAGCATCGGATTGACTCCTCCATTTCCCAACCAGGGAAACTCCTCGGAATCGTTATAACCATACCAAATCATAGAAGATTCTACTGGAGGCATTTTTTTCAAACCTGTATTATAGGGAGAATTATTGATCAAATTATCGAGGTCAAATAAATCCCCGGATGTCTTTTTTTCAAAATCATAATCGTGGTAAATTTGCTTGTTGCCTCGCATATACGGCCAGCCATAATAGCCCGGCTTTTGGGCTTGGTTGAATTCGCCCATGCCTTTGGGGCCTCGCTCAGGATGATCTTTCCCAGCGTCCGGACCAACGTCGCCCCAGTATAGATATCCCGTTGCATTATCTACCGTAAAACGAAAAGGGTTTCTACATCCCATCACATAAATCTCTGGTCGGGTATTGGCTGTTCCTTTCGGAAAAAGATTGCCTGCGGGGATGGTATAAGAGCCATCGGTTTCTACTTTTATTCTTAAAATCTTACCACGTAAATCATTGGTATTGGACGCTGACTTTTGGGCATCCCATAGCGCACGACCGGGCCTTTCATCAATCGGCGCATAACCATCCGATTCAAAAGGATTGGTATTGTCTCCGACTCCAATGTACAATAATCCATCTGCCGCAAATTCCAAAGAACCACCGCTATGGCAGCATTCTCGAATCAAAGGAATTTCTAAAATTATTTTTTCGGAAGAAAGATCCAGCATTTCGTCTTTTATAGTAAAGCGAGAAATATGCTGTTTGGCTTCTTCTCCTGCGGGAGAATAAAACAAATAAATCCAGTGGTTATTTTTATAGTCCGGGTCGACAGCCAAACCAATGAGGCCATCTTCATTTTGGTATTTGACAGCAATATTCCCAATGGTCCGCGTCTGTTCTATTTCAAAATCAAAAAACTTTACTGCTCCTCTCCTTTCGATAAAAAGGATTCCCTTGCCTGGCAATTCTGCCAATTCCATCGGTTCATCCAAATTAAAATCCAGTACCTCTTTGACAAAGCGATTTTCATCGGGTATTCTTTCGGTTTTGGCTAAGCTATAATCTCGGTGATTGTCTCCTATCGCATATTGAATACCTCCAAGCAAGTGTGCTAAAAATTGGGGTTCTTTAAAAGTCTCTTCGGTATGTCCCATTCCGGTATAAAAAGCTCGACCACCATCAAAAACATGG
>CALLVY010000568.1 GCA_938015925.1 uncultured Saprospiraceae bacterium | reverse complement strand
GTTGGATTGAGTTGTGTCGATTGTTTGGATCCGGTAGCTTCTCCTTATGTGACGACGACTTATACCGTAAGTACCTTTAGTTGCTTGGGAACGGTGGCACAAACGACGCTTACTGTTTATGTGGAAGAAGCTCCGACACTAGCGATAGAATCAGAAGACATCAGAGTGATCTTGGGAGATTCCATTTTGCTAGAAGCGTTTACCAATCAGTTCGACGCATCTTTAGTTTGGACCACCGCAGAAGGGGAGACGCTTTGTGAAGGATGCGAAGAAATTTTTGTAAAACCTACAGAAACAACAAGTTATTACTTGGCCTTAGAAAACGAATATGGATGTAGAGCAGAGTCTGAAATTACCATAAAAGTACAAGATGCTTGTAGCAATGGAGACCTGCAAATACCGAATATTATCTCTCCAAATGGAGATGGCCATAATGACTTCTTTGTGATCCAACATGAAGGATTTAGAAGCCTTAATTTATTGAGAATTTACAACAGATGGGGAGAGTTGGTCTACGATACCGATGACCTCACTAAATACTGGGACGGAAGATTCAGAGGTACCGATCTCAACCCAGGAGTTTATGTTTATTACCTCGAAGGAGTTTGCCTCGATGGGGAAGATTTTACCCGAACGGGTAATGTCACCATCCTGAAATAGTTAAGCAGTTATTCTATCCATAATGAGTGGCCGTCCCGATATTCGGGGCGGCTTTTTTTATGGGGTCTAAGGATGATGAAGTGCGGCCTACCTAAAAAAGGTAGTGGAATTATTTTTAAGCAAAAGAAAGGAAGAGGATGAGATTTGTTAAAAAAAACAATACAACAATGCTATTACGTACAGTAAAAAATGTGTTCTGTGACAGGCAATTTCAAATTTTAATTTTACTTATTTTATTAAATATTTATTTCTATAGGTACTTTTTATGAGTAAAGGATTGATAAACAGTTATTTATATTTCCCTTGAATAAAAGGGTATAAAACATATGATGGAATATTAAATACTATAATACTTTAGGCATAAACCTTGCAATCCTTTTAAGCGGATAGAACTAATATTGAAAGAGCTTTTTCGATTTTCTAATAAACTTCTTAGTCAAACTGATAAGCAATTTTAAGAATCGAGATTGAAAATGAAAATTACTGAGGATAGGCATGATCCAAAAATTACAAACTGCTTTAATACTTTTTCTTGCTTTTATTTGCTTCCAAAGCGAATTGCATGCCCAGTCGGGTCTATGTAATCCTTGTACTCCATTTAATGTTGTTGATTTATCCTCAGATCCAGCTGGAATTTATATTTCTCCTAATGAATTTTCTTGTGGTACTTGTTGTGGAAGTCCTTTTTCTTTTCCACCCAAAAGATGTATTGAATTTGAAGTTACACTAGCTGCAGGAGCCATTGGTTTTACCTTTGATATTTATTCAGGTCCATCTCCTTCGGGCTTTGTTTCCTATGACATCAATTGTGGATCTACCACAGAAATCGGAGAACCTGTTTGTCTAGACGCGCCAGGGCCTTTTAATATTACTTTTTGTAAAACGGGTACCTACGCCAATCAATACATCATCAACTCAATCCCCGGAAATATTTCGGCCAACGATATTACCGTAAAAGAAAATTGTCAAGCAGATCTTACGGTGACTGGTATTGAAGAAAGTAGCATTGTTTGGAGAGATCTTACAGGAGGTGGAACTTATAATGCTTACCTCGATTGTATCACCGCTTGTAGCACTCCTACTTTTTCTGCCCCAGCGAGTGGCGCACCCGCCTTCATCGATTTCGAAGTATGCGGAACTGCTGATACCAATATCTGTGATGGTACGCCTCCTACTATTTGTGATACGGCAAGAGTTTTTATTGAACCTGCTTTTTCTATCAACTCCATTGCCGATACGGTTTACCTATGTGAATCTATTGGCAGTACAATTATTACAGCAAACACTGATTTTCCAAGTGGCAATTATATTTATTTTTGGAATGGAAATCCAGCAAGTAATGTCAATACTTTTGTACCCACAAGCCCCGGTAGTTATGAAGTCATAGTGGAAGATACGAATTGGGGAGCTTGCGCAAGAGATACCCAAAATTTTGAAGTGATCTTTACCGACCACAACATTGCAATTTCAAGACCCGCTGATTTTTGTGTCTTAGAAGAAATTGCCATAAGTGCTTCCGACCCCGGAGGTGCCTCTAATTATAACTGGGACTTCGGACCCAATGCAAGTCCCTCAACTGCTTCAGGAAATGGGCCCCATACGGTGGCCTTTGGTGTTTGTGGATTACAAACCATCACGCTTAGTGTCGTGGTAGATGGCTGTGCTTATGATATCATTGAGACAATAGACGTTGTAGATACCGAAGCACCATCCTTACCCATGATCTTAGCAGACATTACGGTAGAGTGTGATGAGATTCCAGCTGCGCCTGTTTTTTCTATTAGCGATAATTGCGATCCTAACCCTAGCCTTACTTTTGCGGAGGATACACTTTCTATGGCTTGCGCCAATGAATTTGTTTTTTCGCGTACCTGGACTGCTCAGGATATTTGTGGCAATCAAAGTCAGATCGTTCAAACTATTACCGTTACCAATACTCAAGGACCAGTATTAGACCCAATACCTGCGGATGTCACCCTCGAATGTGATGCAAGTATTCCTGCTGTTCCGATCATTGAATCTGTTGATGTTTGTAGTGGTCCCGCTTCTGTTTCTTTTACCGAAACCAATACTCCTGGTTCTTGTACAGGTACCTATACCTTGAGAAGAGAATGGGTAGCAGTAGATGCTTGTGGCGTTAGAACGGTTGGAGTACAAACAATTACTTTTTCAGATCTTACAGGCCCTCAGATCGTTGGTTTAAATGACACGATCATTGATTGTACCGCCACCTTACCAGACCCAACGCTTGCAAATATTATTGACAATTGCGATCCAAATCCAGTTTTCAATTTTTCAGAAAGCACCTGTGAAGACTATGCACCAGCCTATACTGCAACTGCTTTTGGTATAGAGTATATTTTCGAATCAGAAGATCCTGGTGTTCCTGCAAACCTTACTACGGTAATCGACCTTAGATTATCCAATATTTGTACAGAAAATCCGAATGACTATAGAAGGTGGCAGATTTACAATCCCAACCCTTTTCCTGTTTATATGTCTTGGACTGTTTTTGGTTCAGGAGTGACGAAAGGACATTACGTCCCACAAGGAGTTTCTTATTTCTTTTCCGAATACAACGGAGGTTTTCACAATATGCAAATCTCTTGGTTAAACCACTTCTCAGGAATTAGAACAGCGAGTGCTTTTTCTACGAACTCGCAATGTCAATTGCCTCCGGAAGTTACTTGCGAAATTTGTGCTTTTGTCAGACAAGTTATTGCAATTGATGATTGTGGAAACACTACCGAATACAATCAAAGAGTCATCCGAAGAGATTTGACACCACCTATTATTTCAGGTATTCCTGATGATGTTGTGATCGAATGTCAGGACTGTATTCAGTCTTTCTTAAACGGTGATTTCGAAGAACCAGGTTTTGCTGGGCCATCGAGTTCCATTCATGAAGACAATGTACCCGGATGGAGTACGACCGCTTCAAATAATAATATCGAAATTCACGCAAGTGGTTTTGTAGATGGAGTAGATTCCTATAGTGGTAATTATCATGCAACCTTAAATAGTTTAGGTGGCGGAGATCTATTTCAAGAATTCTGTGTAGTGCCAACTACGACTTTGCAAATTAGTTTTGCACATCATAAAAGATTGAATCCCGAGAACCTGACCAATGATGTCATGGGAGTATATGCAGGGCCAGATATTAATAATTTAACTTTGCTTGGAACATTCACAGCGACGAATGCTTCTGGATGGACCGTACATGATGTTACCTATCCAGTGCCTATTGGTCAGACCAATTGTGTTTTCTTATTTCGAGCCATTCAAGGTGCTCCTGGAAATATTTCTTTAGGAAATCTTATAGACGACATCAACGTGGTATCGCTCTTTAATCAAACCGGAACTGTTGTGCCAGTGGTGACAGATGATTGTTCTGCGAGTACTGGAATTTCGATAGCAGAAGTAAAAATTGATGGCGCTTGTGAAAATAATTATCGACTCATTCGTACTTGGACCGCCACGGATGAATGTGGCAATGAATCGACTGCTACCCAATGGGTGACCGTTGGAGATTTAACTCCACCAGTCATTGAGGTTCCTAATGACACGATGGTGGCTTGTGATGCCGAGGTTCCTTTGTTTGATCCTGTAATTACGGATAATTGTACCGACTTTGCTGATTTCATTATTGTCTATGAAGTAGACACTATTTCACTAGGATGTAATGATTATGAATTGGTTCGTACTTGGACGGTTACAGATGAATGTGAAAATACAGGAACCGGAACTCAGGTGGTAGTTGTACAAGATACGGTTCCTCCTGTTATTGGAGTTCCTGGTGGATTTTCCCCACCTTCAGGTGTTAATCAAAGCTTTGTATTGAGCAATGGAACCAAGGTTTTATATGGTTCTGCAAATGATATCAATACCACCTTTAAGCAAATTAATTTTGCTACTGCCTTTTCTTCTACTCCTGTTGTCTTAGCTCAAGTAGTTACCCGAAATGATGGTTCAGCAGTAGTTGTACGAATGAATAATATAGGGAACAATAGCTTTGAAATAAAGATTCAAGAAGAAGAAGCCAATGATGATGTTCATTCTAATGAAACCATCAACTGGATCGCTTTTGAAGAAGATGATCAGCTAACGAATCTAAAGTACGAAGCAGAACGAACAGGCAATGTTATAGACCATAACTGGTATGATGTAGATTTGACGCATAGCTATAATAATATGGTATTTGCAACGTCTGCAGGATCATATGCAGGTCGAGATCCGATGGCCATCAGAACAAGAGTATCTTCTACTAATGACATTGGAATCCTTGCGGAAGAAGAACAATCTAAAGAAAATGAAGTAGGCCATGCGGATGAAGTATTAAGCTATATGGCTTTCGAGGATGCAGGAAATATCTTAGATCAAAGTGGAGCATCCATTGGAGAAGGAGGAACTATTTCTCTAACCCAAACCAATGCGAACTATTGGCAAACAGTGACTTTAGATAATACTTATTCCAACTATTCCATCGCCACGAGCGGTTGGACTTATAATGATCCTGCTCCTGCGACCGTTCGAATTAGAAATAAAACGGCCAATAGTTTTGAGATCCAATTAGACGAATGGGATTACCAAGATGGCTCGCATGGAGAAGAGCAATTGTCTTATATTATTATTGGAAAC
>CALLVY010000567.1 GCA_938015925.1 uncultured Saprospiraceae bacterium | reverse complement strand
TCTTGCTCCCATCGATATTTTCGCAGAAGTAGCGACGCAAAATGAAAGTGAAAATGATTCCAGTCCAGGGAATGGCAATCCGCCCAACCCAAGTGAAGACGATGAAGCAAAGGTGACTCTAAATGGTTTTAGTGCTCCTTGCAACTATGACTTTATCGGCCTAAGTGTCGGCAATTGTAATGACAATGGAACGGCTGATCCTTCAGACGATTATTATACTTTCGCTATCAACCCAATAGGAACCAACTTAGGCAATACCTATGACTTGGCCGGACAAAGACCCAATGGTCCCAATTTCTTCATCAATGATCTTCCTTACGGTCAACCTTATCTCTCCGGTAATCAATTGATTAGTGATGGTGATATTGCTATAGAATTACAAGATGGCAATGGCGTTTGTATAGAAACACTAACTATAAATGCTCCTGCTTCCTGCGGCCCAGCGAGTGATCCAGAGCTGGCGATCTCTTTTATTCAAAGCGGTTTTATTTCGACTTTCCCTGCTGATCCATTTGAGATAGAAATACAAATGGAAAATAATGGGACAGGTGGCTCCGCTTCTTTTAAAACAGCCTATTATTTGTCCAGTGATTATACGCTTGACAATAATGATCCATTGCTCCTTCAAACTTCTAATGTACTAGATGCTGGAGCAACAGAAGAAAACATGGAAAACATTACCCTAGACGCTTCGACTACTCCTGGCCAATACTATCTTATTGCTAAAATCGACAGTGAAAATATTTATGCAGAAGCTGACGAAAACAACAATTTAGATGTCAGACGGATTATCGTTTGGGATGCCACTCAAAATGACTGTGAAGAATTTTATCAAGAGGTAGATGAAATCGTTTGTAGTAGTAAAAATGGAGCTGGCAATTATGAAATAATAAGCCGCAATGGCGACAACTACTCCAGTACTGTTATAGATGAAAATGGCAATGAATTAAGTAGTGGAACGCCCCTTAGTTATGAGGACGATGTAGTCAATGTAGTCGACGGAAAAATCGAAAAGAAAGACCGCAATGGTGGTATTATTTATTCGATCGACATTCCTCCTGCGGTTCTCAATATTTATCCCTATATCGTAGATGCCGATGAATTGATAGGTGGCTCTACGGGCTATGTCCTAAGTGCAGCCATTGGCAACGATCCTTATTCCATATTCCTAGATGACAATTTAAATATCATCAGCCAAACCGCTTTACAAGAAAACTTTTCTGGACCGGTAGTCGCTACTGAAGATGGTGGTGCAATGATTGGAACTTATCGATCTCCTGGTTCTTCATCACAGGGAACGACTCTTTTTTCTCAGGCTCATAAAGTTTCTCCTAGCAATGAATTGGAATACGACTTTCGGCTAAATACTTTTATAGGAGATGCCAAAAGGCTAGCATGTGGAACAAACAGAATAAGTTTCAAAGGAAGCTTCTACCGTGCAGGCGCTGGCTCTTCTACCAATGATACCCATACTTTTGAAATAGAAGACCTGGGCAATAGCACTTATAAATTACGGTCTTTTAGACTTAGTGGTTTTACGAGCAATACACCAGTCTCTCAATCTTATTTCTACCTTAGCGTTTACCAGAATGATGGAACGACACTTAAATATAGTTACTACAATCAACCAGCAGTACCTAGCGTCAATCTGCCTGAAGTACTTAGTTATCGACTAGAAAAATTGGACATCAATGACAGTCCAATTTACACCAAAGAACTAGAGGTAGCTGATGTTCAATTTGCAAGAGTACATTCTATTTACGAATTAAACAACGATCAGGCATTTATTTTAGGTCGAAAACAAAACCGCATTTGGTACTTCCAACCAGAGTGTAATGGAACACCACCACCAGTAACTTGCAATGATAATTTATTGAGCAATCCCGGTTACGAATCCAGCACCAACTTTCCTTCTGGCTGGTTTGACTTAGGCGGAACAAGCATCACCAATGATGCCAACACGGGCGACCATGCGCTATTGATCAGCGGCAGTGCGGCAGGTGGCATCCTCCAAAATCTTCCGGGTATCGCTGGAAAAACGTACACCTTGCGCGCACAAGTCAAAAGAACTACTGCCTCCAATGCAAGTACCGGTAATTACATCAGCCTCAAATTCCTTTCTGCCAGCTGGCAACCACTGGAAACTTTAGTAGACATCGTCCCTGCCGGAAATGATTTTGCAGAGTATGGTCGAAGTTTTACAGCTCCTGCGGGAACCGCTTATGTGGAAGCCAAGGCTTTTAAGGGCAATGGAGATTTTGAAATGATCGTGGATGATTGGTGTTTGGTACAAGAAGGTGGTTCGCCTTGTGACAATGATAATGTTCCTCCAGTAAGTACCTCTTGTCCTGATGACATTACGGTCTACACCACTGGAACTTCTGCTATCGTTAATTGGACACCGCCCACGTTTACCGACAATTGTGGCATTGACAATATTACGGGACTTCCCTACCAACCAGGCGATGCATTTCCAGTAGGCAATTATTCTTTAGGCCTTACCGCCATTGATCTTTCAGGAAATAGTACTTCTTGTACTTTCTTGGTAAGGGTCATTCAACAATCAGGAAGTCAAGCCGATCTTACTGGCGCACAACTCCATGTTCCGACGAGTGCCAATACGGGTTCGCTTATCAACTTCGATTTTGATTTACAGAATATTGATACCGGAAATGCTCTTGGTAATTTCAACATCAAATCTTATCTGTCTACTGATCAAACATTGAGCAATGATGATATCCAAGATGGTATTATTCCAACAGGGAATCTGGCAGGAAACACCAGTATTGATAATGTAGCTGGAGCGCTTTCTGTCCCCAGTTCTCTGGCTCCTGGAAATTACTATTTATTACTTGCGATAGATGCAGATCAAGAAATCAGCGAGAGCAATGAAAACAACAATCTCCTGGTCTCCTCTTCAACAATAGCAATTTCACAAATCACCACCAATGGTACGGACTTAGAACTTAGTGCCAGTGCAGACATCTCTACCATCGAAGCTTGGCAATCTTTTAGCCTAAGCCTAACTTTAAAAAATACGGGAACTAGTGCTGCGACGAATGTCATTGTAGACTTTCCAAAACCGGATGGTGCGGTATTCCAGGGTGGAAATGAATACACGGCTTCTCAAGGGAATTACAACTCTTATGATCCGCAGGAATGGAATGTAGGAACACTTGGAGCTGGATCTACGGCGACCATTACGTTCAATTTATTTAGTACACAAGGAGACCATCCACTTATCGCTTATTCACAAGTCTTGAGCATGGATCAGAATGATACGGATAGTAGTCCTGGGAATGGAACTTGCTGTACTGCAAACGAAGATGATGAAGCCGCATTAGTTATTCCTACCACGACAACAACCGTTCAAACAAGACAAGGAGCTTCGGTCAATCAAAAAAATCTGGCTTTGGTAAAAGCTTATCCAAATCCAGCGATTGATCAAATCCAATTGATTGTAAAATCGCCCCTTGCTAAAACGACTATTGTTCAAGTTTATAATAGCCTGGGGCAAATGGTGATTGCAAACAACATTGATTTGGAGAAAGGGATCAACCAATTGACGATGGACATTAGTCTATTGGATGCGGGGATGTACTTTATTCTTTTGCCAGAAGGGCATGGAAAGAAAAATCAGTTGCGCTTTGTGAAAGAGCGAAATTAAAATACGCAAATAACAATCAGAGTTGATAGTATGATAAGAGGAAAGACGAATATTCGCCTTTCCTCTTTTTTATTTTTTACAGACTTCTCTACTTATAAAAATTATTGTCGGTGAACATCCGAAGATCCAGAAACGCTTTTTCTTCCAACCTCTGCACCTCCTTTATAATGAATATCACTACCTCCGCTCGCGCTTAGGTCAATTTTTCCAGTCACATTCACATAAGCATCAGAGCCACCAGAAGCACTTACCTCACAAGTTTTAGCTTGGAGGTCATAAGCTTCAATATCAGAGCCGCCGGAGGCAGTCATATGGATTTCAGCAGCAGTCCCTTCCAAATCAGCGTCAGAACCTCCACTCACAGTACAATCTAAATGATCCACCTGAAGATTCAATTCTAAATCAGACCCACCAGAACCTTTCAAACTTAGATTTCCAGCCTTTAAACTTCCAACAGAAAAGACATCAGATCCACCAGAAGCAGAGATACCTTGAATGCTTGACATAGTGACATTTACTCTTACTTTTTTGGCATTTCTCCATCCTTTATCAGAATATACTTTCAAGGTATTTCCCTTTACTTCTGTTTTGATAATAGGGATAATATTGTCGTCAGCCTGTACTTCTACTGCCGTAGATCCGCCTTGAGTGATGTATAAATCGATTCCACCAGAAACAACCACTTGGTCGAAAGACCCCACACTTCGGTTTTCTGTTTGAACATTACCGCTTCCTCTAAGGCCACTTCCTCCCCACTGGGCGATTGCAAAATGGCTAATCAACAAAAGAGCGAATAGAGATACATAGGACTTTTTCATAATTTTCATTTTAGGTTTGATTTTTTTTATAAATAGTTTTGTTCCTTTTAAAGGAGATACTGAAAGAGACAGCTTCCTCTTACGAGGGTTGCATAGTAGCCAAATATTTTTAAAAAAATGCTATTTGGAAACTTATTACTTCCGTTGATCTACGATTCTTTGCAGCTTTCCACCTTGACTTCTGGGGATACTGCCCATTGGTGCCAATTGAACTCGCATGGTCAATCCTATCGTATTCTTTATTTTCTCGACCAGTTTTTTCCGGTAAACATCATTAGTATGCTCAAAACCTGCTGCCACTTCTACCGCGACCAAGACCTCATCCATGGTCTTTTTTCGGCTGACGATCAATTGGTAATTGGGCGTTAAAAAATCAAATTCATTAATCACTTCCTCCACTTGGGTATAAAAAAGATTTACGCCACGGATAATGAGCATATCGTCTGCCCGGCCTTTTATTGCACTCATTTTGACATGGGTTCTTTTTCCAGATTTGTCGTATTCAAGGCTGCAAATATCATTGGTCCAATAGCGCAGCAATGGCATCGCTTGTTTGGTCAAGGTAGTAAAAACTAAAACCCCTTCTTCCCCATAAGGCAAAGGTTCTCCTGTATCCTTATCAACCACCTCCGGAAAAAAATGATCTTCCCAAACATAACTTCCCGATCCTTTTTCTTCAAAATCTTCTTGAGAAACTCCCGGTCCAATAATTTCGCTTAAGCCATAAATATTCGTCGCCGTAACATCCAATCCCAATTCCACCTGCGAGCGGATCGCCTCCGTCCAGGGCTCCGCCCCCAAGACGGCATATTTGACCGCCAGAGATTTTGGATCAATATTTCGCTTGATCATTTCTTCCGATAAAGTCTGTGCATAAGAAGGCGTACAACAAATCACCTCGGGTTTGAAATCTTGCAAAATCATTATTTGCCGATCCGTCATTCCTCCCGACACCGGAATCACCGCCATTCCCAATTTCGTAGCTCCACCATGCATCCCCAATCCTCCGGTAAACAATCCATAGCCATAAGCATTATGCAATTTCATTCCTTTTTTTGCCCCGGCACAAGCCAAAGACCGAGCGACCACTTCATCAAATATACGGAGGTCTTGCCGATTATAACTGACCACCGTGGGTTTGCCAGTAGTGCCACTAGAAGCATGTATTCTAAGAACCTGTTTCATAGGGACAGCCAATAAATCAAAAGGATAATTATCTCGCAAATGTGCTTTTTGTGTAAAGGGAATTTTATGCAAATCTTTCACACCTTTGATCGAAGAAGGTTTAATTCCGGCCTCGTCAAATTGTCTTTTGTAAAAGGGTACTTTGGCGTAAACTCTTTGTACCAATTGAACGAGTCGTTCATTCTGGAGTTTTCTTAATTTTCGGAGTGGAAGGGTTTCGATCTCTTGCTTGTACATGTTTTTAAAATTGGTCTTATCGAAGAAAGGACTAAAGTTAAAAAAAGACGGGAGGATCGCGTAGGTTTAGGGGATACTTCTTTAATTTGTATGTGGAGTAAAAATAAAAAGAGCGATAGTCCAGGATTTGGGCTACCTCTTTTTGGTGTTCCTAGAACAAAACTTCGACCTTCGCAGACAAAAGAATGGAGTGGTTAAAAAAAAACTCGCCTTCCATTCAGAAAGCGAGTTTTCATTATAGCTGGGATCATTTTTTTGATCACAGGGGCTGCAAAATATGAATTTCATGAGACAAAGGATTGTCTGCCAATTTGGAAGCCTTCTTGGTCAGGTATTCTCCATTCTCGACATTTTGAACGAAAAAACGATTGGTACCACTAGTCGGAATCAATCTCCAGCGCTGGCAGTTGCCATTGATCGTCGAGGACATCGAAGTGATGGTACAATCTAAATACTCACTATTGTAGGCATTGCGGAGTGCATAAATATCTGTTCCGGAGGTAAATGAACCCTATTACGATGCACTGGAGCTGGTCAATTCCTCGACGATGGAAATCTCCGATTTTTATCTCGATCCAGGTCTTAAAACTTTCGGAGGCCGTTACTATCAAGAAGACAATGTGTATGTTCCCAATGAAAAAGCGGCTGGTGCGGAATTGCTTTATGCCGGTGTCCATTTCAATAAATGTTACGAAGTTTTCGAAATTCAGGTCGAAGGTGGGATTAGTGAAATAGCAGGTGGTCTAAAGTCTTCGATTGCAGAACAACGCAGCAGTGAAATTGCTTCAAAGGATGACCTCAAGGTTCAAGTATATCCAAATCCCAGTGCCGGACTCGTCTTCCTGCAATTGCCCAAAAACATAGAAGGCCAAGTCCTCCTCCGATTATATGACATCAATGGTCGCCAGATCTGGGAGCAACAACAGGCAGCAAATGTTTTGCAAAGCATAGACCTCTCCCAAACTATTGCAGATGGTATTTACGCTTTACAAATCTGGCAAAAGGAACAATTACTAGACCAACAAAAAATAGTCTTAACACGATAGCATAAGTACAGGACAGTTCGACACCGGAGAACCATGAGGCACGAACTAAAAATCAGGTGTCCCGCAGATCGCGCAGAAGCAATAAACGCTAATTATAAAAATCGCCAACTCCAATACTGCAATTTGTAGTTTTTGTGTATGGTACTAAACAGGAGTCATCCAACATTTCCGATAAACGAAAATGCGGGATGACTCTTGTTTAGTTTTTTTTCAGATAACTGTCTTTTCTATTCTACTGTGTCATTGGCTTCACCACATCTACCCATTGTCCCGGCTGTCTTGCACTAATTGTATAGTCGTACATCGCTTCGCAATTGACACTTGGCATATAATAACGGCCTTGATAAGCCGCATTCAATTGCACCCGATAGGTTTGGCTTTTCTTTGCACCAATATTGAAATAAGAATAAACCCGATCATCGCGAATATCCTGGTAAGTTGGTGTACTGGTATTTTTAAAATGTTGTACATCACTCATTCTGGTATTTAGGATTTCCCAACCCGATGGAAAGACTTGTGCCAAGGCCATTTCTTTGTAATAGATGCCTCTTGTTCCCGGATTAGTAACCGTTACCTCTGCGATAAAATCAGTGCCTTGTTCGATCGAATTGATGTCAATGGTCTTTCCATTGGTCGTTTTATAATTGACCACTAAGTTCAAATCATTATTCACTTCGGTACGGTCTCCGATCAAGGGTTGTCCGCGTAAAATCAATCGGGAGAAAAGCGTACTATTGCTCTGGTTTTTAACGGCCACTTTTCCTCCGGAAGCTGGTATTTCAATTTGCATGATGGGCTGACCAGAACCTGCATTGACCCAATTGCCATTGCCGGCTTGATACGCAAATTTCAACTCATTACTGGCTTCGCCTTTGCCTATAAATTTCCCCATAGACAATAGCGCATAAGAAACCGTTTGTGTTCCATACCAATTGCCAGAGCCAATTCGCTTCGCTAAAGATCGAGCCACCTTAGCCGCTTTACTTTTTTCTTTTAAAATAGTCAACACTTCTAAAATCATCGCTTGATCCCGAACGCCGCTACCATAGGTGTAAGACAATTCTACATAATCTTTTACTTCTGTATTCAAGCCATTGATTAAGTTTTTGGCCACTTCTGTTTTGCCTGCCAATGCATAAGCACCTGCCAAACGCCAAGAAGCGATACTGGATAAATTGGATTGCTCGCGCAAGCGATTCATGGCTCCCAATTCTGGTTTGCCCGCCAGCGCCAAAGTATACAAACGATAAGCTTGCAAAAGCGAACCATTCCTAGAACTATAACTATCTTCCGTCCCCTGATCCCAACGCTTAGCGACTTTCTGCTGAAACTTAATCCACTGATCCAACATCAAAGAAGAAACCTGATAGCCCTTGTTTTTTGCTTCTAGTAAAAAGTGTCCGCCATAATTGGTTCCCCAATGGCTCGCATCGCTTTCTCCTGGCCAGTAGGAAAACCCTCCGGCATTCGTCTGGAAATTGGACAAGCGATCAATTCCTGCGCGGATATTGCGTTCCATTTTCTTTCTGCGTTTTTCATCCACTTCGATCAAAGCATCGACGTATAGTTGAGGGAAAACAGAGGAGGTAGTTTGCTCAATACAACCATGTGGGTATTGAATGAGGTATTGCAAACGATCGCCCAAGTTGAGTGGAGGAATCGACGAGACTTCTAGTAGCGCAGTATTCGTTCCTTCCACGCCCATTTTACTATAATCGCTGGCCCATTCTTTATTCGCTTCCATCATTCCTTCGATGACATCCGTTGCGTATGGGTTTGGATTTCGAATTAGGATTTCGATGTCTTGACTGGCTTGTTCTCCATTTCCACTAGCCGTAATTTTAAAGCGAGCCACTCCTACCCTTTCTTTTACACTTAAATCAAATTCTACAATTTGATCGCCAGGGCCAGAAAAGGAAATCGACTTCGTTTGAGCACTCTCAAAATTAATCAGTCCGGTAACTTCTTCCACTTTCACTTCGACATTTTTTACTTTATTTTCCATCGCAAAAACATTGACGGGTAAAGTGAGTTTTTCTCCGGGGCCAAGTACTCTTGGCAAGGTCGCCAAGACCATCAAAGGTTTTCGAACCGGACAGGTTTTTTCTGCTTTTCCATAAGCGCCATTATCTGCTGCCACGACCATTGCTCTGACCGAGCCCACATAATTGGGCATGGTAAATTCATGGGCTGCTTTTTCTCCACTATTCAAATAAAATGGACCAAAATGCTTGACCACCGGTTTGAATCTATTGGCGGTATTATTGTCCTTTCCAGAACCTGCCACATCATCCCCTCCAATACTGAGCAATCGTTCCAACTGTCCGCCATAAGCACCAAGGACATGGTCGTAGATATCCCAGGTCTGTACGCCCAAGGCTTCCCGAGCATAAAAAGTATTCCAGGCATCCGGCGTTTTAAATCGGGTAAGATCTAAGAGTCCATCATCTACCAGCGCGACGGTATAAGCCATTGGCTTTCCATTATTTTCAGAGACTTCAATTCTTACTTTTTCTTCTGGCTGTAAAACCTCCGCCATTTTTATTTTGGGTTCCAAACGTGTTGCTGGATTTTCTACCGAAATAGGAATCACGCCATACATCCGTATGGGCAAATCATTGTCTAATTGACCATGTGGTTGGATAAAACTGACATTGGCATAAACCGTTGGAGTCATCTCTTCCGTTGCATAGAACTTAAATTTGGTGTCGCCTTTCTTGGCATCTCTCCAATAGGTTTCCAAAACTTTAGAACCTGATTCTATGGACACAAGCACTCTTCCTTCTCCACTTGTTGGAATAGTCAATTCTACTTGATCGCCGACTTCGTATTTGGGTTTATCTGACATAAAAACCAGCATAGAAGCACCTTTGCGACTTTCAGAATTGTCTCCATCATCATCGTACCAAGGATAACCTGCATAGAAAAAATCGCCAGAGCAATGGCCACTTACCGGATCACAAACTCTAATCATATAACGCCCCCAATCATCTACTTTTGTTTTCCATTGAGCGATTCCTTTGGAGTTCGTTTCGATTACTCCTTTTTCAAGAGCATTAAGGTGGCTACTGCTATTGTATCGACTTACTTGGTCGCCATTGCGATCCCACCACCAGCGCCAATTGACGCGATATAAACCAACATTTAGGTTTCTTCCTGCCAAAGGATTTCCTTCCGTATCGACCAAAGCAAATTCAACACTTTCGTCTTTATCAATTTCTAAACGCTTTTGGCGGTAGCGATTTTTAGGAATGGCGACTCCTGCATAAGCATCGAATGGATCAAAATCTATTTTATAATTGTCTTCACTAAAATCTCCGCCGTTTTCGAAAGCTCTGGTTCGGAAACTGACTCGCATTTTTCCAGGAAGGTTTTTATTGTTTTTGATGAGTTCGCCTGAAAAATTTGCATGACCATCATTATCGATATTGTCATCGAAGATGGTTATCGGTTCGCTGCTAAACCGACGGGCAGGGTCCTTGAATACAAAGTCATTAAATTTTGGAAATTTAGCGCTGGTGGATTTTATATTGGCTTCAATTTTTGCATTTAGATTTCTTGCTGGCGCACCATGTAACCAATTCACTTGTAGCTCTCCATCAATATTGCCATCATTATGACTGAGTCGTTCGCCACCAAAGTCTAGTTTTACTTTTAGGCGATTGGGTTTGACGGTTTCTATTTTTAAAGTTTTAGAAAATTTAGCGCCACCGACTTTTACGACTGCCCGCCAATCTCCGGTAGGATCATCTACTCTGGTATTTACGGTCAATGGGTAAATGTTATTGACATTTTTATCGGTAGTAATTTCCTTTTTCAATTGATTGCGCGCATCGTATAGTTCAAAAGTAATTGGATGCTTTTGGGGCAGTTTATCCAATTTATCTTCTAAAACAAAATTCAAAAATAAAGTATCACCCGGCCTCCAAACGCCACGCTCTCCATAAATAAATCCTTTGATGCCTTTTTGCACCTGACTACCACCAACATCAAAGCGAGACAAGGAGAGACTGGTTCCATCCGACATTTCCAAAAATCCTGTTTGATTATCTTTGGTAGCGATCACAACGAAAGGGGTTTCGTCCAAATTTGTTCTGGCAGTCCCTTCTCCATCCGTAGTGACCGATTCTATCAATTGTTGTTGAAAATTATAAAAATCCAATCGAACACCAGGCATCGGATTAGCCGAATTGATTTCGGCAACGGTAGCGAATACAGAACCATCTTTTCCTTTTTTAGCGACTATCCCCAGATTGGAGGCTACTACATTTCGACGTACAAATCGTTCATAATTAAAGTAAGCCGGAAAACAAGGATCGTCCCGATGATCCCAACTAAAATCTTCGTAGTAACCATCAATGCCATAATAGTCTTCTTCCCAAATACTTTTGATTTCGTCGGTTCCATCTTGTCTGGCAAATGGATCATTATTCGTATTAGAAGCTAAAACAGCTTCCGCTCCACCACTACAAGAATAAGAGGTATAAGTTTTTCTAAATCCAATTCTGACTTGATAGATGGAATTGGGATCTTGGTCAATCAACTCATTAAGATCTAAAGCATATCTCGTCCAAGTCGAATTTTGAGCTTGGGGATTGAGCATATTTAAGAATACTTGCTTTTGCAAAACTACTTTTCCTACTCTTTCCAAATTGTAATTATCACCACCACTACTGATCAGATCTGTTTGCAAAAATTGCATGATATTATTGTGGTGAATTTTAAAGACTTCTACATCGACGGCTCTTAGGTTGACTGCTTCAAAAGGAAAGATCAAACCATTCGACTGTGGCATAATAACGCCCTGACCTACTAATCGTACTTGTGGTTTGATATCTTCAAATGCTAAATCCCAATTCGTTGGATTTTTCATTTTCTCTTTTTGGGAGTTTTTTATTCCTGTTTGAACTTTTACCCGATGCTCTCCGGTAATCCGAGAAGCAGGATAGACCCGCAATTGATTGCCATCCACCGTATATCGAGTTTTTCCAGAAAAACCATCAATGCGTACCAAGCCACTAAAATCCTGGCTCGTCCACAAAGGATCAGAAAAGTGCAATAGGATGTATTGCTCCGCTCCTTGAACGACTCTTGCATCCATCACTTTAAAATCTCCAAGGGCGGGTATGGCCACCACTTTGCTATTCTTTTCTTTTACTCCTATTTTTTTGCCATCCCAAGTAAGATTGACTTGACTATTTTCATCCCCGCGATTGATACTTTTGACCACAAATTCATGGCTCATTTGACCTTCAGCGGAAGTCCATTCTATAGGCAATTCTGTTCTTCCCTGTTTGGCTTTTAAACTTTGTTGGATTAAATCTGTTTTTGCTACGTCAGCCGTAAAGACGGTTCCTTTTAGGATTTGTTTGCCCAGGTCTTGATTGTTTTCCGCTTCGAGTCCTTCTACGAAGACTTCCATACTTTGCGCCTTGGTTTGAAAATCAAATTCAAAGCTGCGCGCATCTTGAGGCGCATTGGGAAACAACTCGGAAAGAAAAACGGTAGCGAGATAAGTTGTTTTACCATCCAACCATTCATCAGGTTGAAAAAGCAAGGTGCGACTATCTTCCCATCTCGCCGTGCCACTGATTCCTGGCTTAAAACGAATGAGATTGGAGCCTACTTGTTGACCAATTTGATCAGCGCTGACAAGGGTATCGACGAAGCGAATTCGAATTGGACTGGCTACAGAAAGGACGCCTTTGGTGTGTCCATAAACGTATTTACTGGCATTCTCTGACATGACTTTTGCCTTGACTTCTTTCTTACAAGAAGACCAGGTGCTAAAAAATAGAAATCCGAGAAAGAGGAATGGTAGAAAGTGGAATTTGGAAGAGACTTTCATTGGGCGATTCGATTTGAGGTTTAATGTTGCTTGATTGTACTGAAATTCCAGCGTTTAGTTCAGTTTTCAAGCTAAAAAGCCTTACTTATGAACGAAAACAACTGATATTTCTCAATATTACTAGAAAAAACTAGAACAGTTATGGCAAATGATTAATTGTCTACTTTGATTGGATATTCGTAGTATCACGGAAAGAATTCGCAAAATACGAAAAAAGGAGAAAAATGAAAATGGAAGAAAACGCATTTTTAAAAAAATCAATTGGATTACTTTTTAGGAAATCTTAGGAATACTTTTATAAACACAAGCAAGTAACAGGGCTTATTCTATGCAAGCAAAACAAATCACTACGGTCACTTTTTTTCGCTATAAAGGTTTTCAGGAGCAATTTTGGGCATTCAGTCAGATGGGCTTAGCCATTGGAGATTTGCTTGCAGTGAAGGGTTTGACTTATTTTAAACTAATGGGATCTGGAGCCGGAGAAGGTTTTAGTTTGCGACCCGATTTTTCCGTGTATTGTTTTTTAGGCATTTGGAAAAATGAAGCGGCTTCCAAGGCCTTCTTCGAAAGTTCAAAAACCTATTTAGCCTTTGCCGAACATTCTATCGAGCAATGGACCATCTTTGGCTATGCCACCAGAGCACGTGGATTGTGGTCGGGCCAACAACCTTTTGAATTGTACCCAGAATTGGCTCAAGCAGGAATAAAAATGGCCTTGACGCGTGCGAGTATTCATTGGAGCAAACTACCTGATTTCTGGAGGCATGTGCCGGTAACAAGTCGAGCAATAGCGGCAGCAGAGGGGGTTTTATTTTCCAAGGGAGTCGGCGAATTGCCTTTGGTACAGCAAGCGACCATTAGTATCTGGGAAAGCGAAGAGGCGATGCGACAATTCGCTTATAAAGATTCCGGGCATCGGGAAATCGTAAAAAAAACCGTTCAGCGGAAGTGGTATAAAGAAGAATTATTTGCTTCCTTTTTTCCTTATAAAACCATGGGTAGATGGGCGGGTGGAGATCCGATTAAGGATTATTTGACTTAGACCTTTGCAAGGTATGGTCTTCACTGAAGTAGGATCAATGGTTTTTGAAAAGAAGATAAACTGAAATACCAGGCAAAAGAAATGAAGTGTCCAATGCGAATTGGAGATCATTCTACCTAGCTTTAGAAAGCAAACTTTACCAAACCGTCACATCACCAGCCAGCATAATTGCTTGGCCATGATTATCTAAAAAATTGATCACATATACGTATACCCCAGGCCCGACCTTCGGCACCCATCCTTGCGTCCTATCATTTGTTAAAAGATTATCGTTGGCGTACAATACTCCTCCCCAACGATCATAGACAGACATGGAATAAGGAATCTCATGATTACTTTGTGCAAATAGTATCTGGTTGACTGCTGCTGTTGCCTGTAAGCCTATTGTATTCGGAACGTAAACATTGGTAGATTCAAATGTAATATGAATAGAGGCCGTATCTTCACAGCCATATTGATTGTTAACCTTGATAAAATAGAGTCCTTCTTCGGGGTAAATAAGTTGCGGGAACGGACAGTCCTCGCAATTCAAATAGCTAGCATCAGACCAAACATAATTTGAAATTTCGCCTTGATACGAAACGGGCAATTCCATATTGGGCGAATAGATCACTTCAATGAGATTTTCGGCAAATACCTCTGGTTTGGAATGAAGCGTAAGGGTAAATTTTTCTTCATAGTGACATCCATTTTCATCATCTCCCGATACAGAGTAATCGCCTGGTTCTACATTTTCTAAAAAGTTTCCTTCGCTGCCATCCGACCAATACAAATTAGTATGTGCCGAAGCAATGGAAATAGCTACTTCATCTCCTACACAAAAATCTAGGTTACCACTTATTTCTAATGGAATTTCTTCAAAAAAACTAAAAGCAATTTCAAAAACAATAGAGTCACAACCTAACTCATTTTTTAAAGTATCATAATACACGCCAGGTATTGTGTAGCTTACCCCTTGAAAATAAAAACTGTCTGCCAAACAAACTTGAGCATCTATTACTTGCTTGGCGACCTCTCCAATAAAAGCTATGCTAATCATAAATTCTTCTTCACAGAATCCATTAGACAAAGTATACGTGTAAGTGCCTGCATTCGAAAATGGGCGAACTTTATTATTATTGGCATCCCACCAAGTGATTGCTGTCGACAAATTGGAGACATCAAATACAACCGTTTCACCTTGACAGATAATTGTGTCCTTCCACATAGGTTGGACGATTTCTGGCAAAACAGTGATGGCCTTAGAAAATAAATTTTCATAGGCTAAAGCGCAATGACTCACCTCAATACGGACATCATACACTCCTGCTTGATCATAACAGACGACAACTTCCGGCTCTGTACTTGTACCAAGATCACTCCCTGGCAAATCCCATAAAAATTCTCCTTCAATGAGGGAATGATTGGTAGATAAGGTCACACAGTCACCGATGCAAATAGTATCGGATTCTGAAATAGCAAGTGTTAAGTCTGGTTCTATTTCGGCTAAGAAGAAATTGTCGTAGGAGACAAATTCTTGGCCTCCTGTATTTGCTGGTAGTCCAGACGTTATTTCATTTATATTTTCAAAAATTCCAACTGTCATGACTCTATAATCTTCTGTTGGAGTAAAACAGTGAGTAACCCGCTTCCATTCACCAGGTTCACCAATTATCAGTGTATCAACTTCTAGCTGCGGGTCGAGTAAAACTGGAGAATAGGGATAATAACCAAGATCATCTTCTACAATTAGGTTATTTGAAAAATGTACTCCATAATCGGAAAAATGGCCATCATCATCAAAAGTAGGTGCAACGTAATAGGACAAAAAATATTGACGATTAGCTTTTAGGTCTTCCTTTAATTGTACCTGACTATACTGTCTCAAATTCCACGGAGAGTTTTCGGGATGATGCGGAGTTAGCAAAATCTGACTGATATACCCATTCCCACTTTGTGCAGAATGCAAGGGCAAATTGAAATAGGAAGAGATGGAATCCATAGCACAAATAGTATTAAAATATCTTGGAGACGCTTCTCGGTGAGACCAACTAGGAATTTGCTCACTGAGCATTGTGCTCAATACATCATAATCGCAAGAATAATACTCTTCAAAATCTGGGTTGGGAATTAGGTTTTCTTGAGCGACAATGAAGTTTAGAGGTACCAAAAGTATAAGAAATGGAAATAGTTTTGATTGCATACCAGGTGTATTTAAAAATGCCCTGGCAATAATTGCCAGGGCATTATCTCTTTCAAATTATTTCTTTACAAACTTATTGGTGAATACCTCACCATCCGTTTCAATAGAATAAATATACATTCCTGGTATCTGGTTAAAAGGAATGCTAACTTGGTTTAAAGCGGAAGAAACGAGTTTACTGGTAATGACCTTACCAGAAATATCAAACACCGTTATGGTAATCGTTTCAGAGGTAATGGATTGACCATCAAGAAGATCAAATATCAACTCCTCTCCAACGGGGTTAGTTCTTAACTTAGCCTTAAAGTTAGAAGATGGACCTTGTACTCTTTTCTCCAATTTTGGCGGTCCTTGTTGAATGATTCCAGGAATACAATCTGGGCCAACCTGAAAATAATAATTACTCCTGGTTTTTTCTTCCAGACAACCATCATCATATTGTAATTCTAATCGATAGCAATCACAGCCTGTTGCTGGACTAAAAACGATAACTGGAAATGCTTGACCGTTTTCTCCGGGGAGGTTTCCAGGAGGTCCAGTTGGAGTATCATCTCCTGTGCTAGGAGTACAACTCGTTTCATAAAGCTGATAATCAATATCAGCCCCAATTGAATTAACTAGATCAGACAAAGTAAGGGTATACGCTGCAAAATCAAATGTAAGCGGAGGAATTTGAAAGGTATTATTCAAAATCGTTCCATTGGGAGAAGTGGCAGGTGTAAAAGGAAGAGAAACAGGTCCTGGAATAGCTCCATCTGTAGCCATAGCTGTAAAGGAGAATGGGGACAATAACCTGAAGTATGCAAACTTACGAGAATTAGTGGTACAGGTCGTTTCGTTTTCCTCACAGCAAGCAACAATCATTTCAATTACATAAAGTTCCTCTGATTCTAATGAACTTAAAAGATCAGTAATATCCACGGAACTACCATTTATATTTGAATGATTAAAGGTAGCTGAAACAATAGGAATTTCATCTTTAGGATTTCTGAGAATATTAACGGTCAGGCAATATCCACTAGTAGCAGAAAGTGTGGTACCTTGTATATTAAGAATGGCCTCATCTCCGGCACAATACAGAATATCTTCTGCACCAGCCGCGACATTCAAATCACCGGTGTGGATTCTTTCACAAAATTTATAGGCACTAGAATTACCAGGGGATAAAGCACCATAGCCAATAAGCTGTCCGTTTATTCTAGGATATTGCGAAAGGGTTTTCTTTAACCTGACCTCACAATCCACTATTTCACACACTTCCCAATCACTACCTTCAATACACAGACTTACTGTTGGGCACTCTCCTTTGGTCCCTTCAAGTCCGCAAATTTGTCCGCTTTCGCCAACAGTTAAAGTTCGACTTGAACTATATCCATCGCACCAGACATAACCTACTCTCACATTAATATTCGTAACAATCTCACCAGAACACTCTGAAACGAAAGTTAAACATTTGCAACCATCAGGAACTGTATTAGGTCCGCGTATTCCGATTTTATTTCCACCAATTTGGGCTTGGAGATTCACCGAAAATAGGAGAACCAAAATAAATAATAATTTAGAATTCATGATTAATATTTTAATAAATAACCCCTTACTCTATTAAATAAGGCTTTTCAGGGAATACCGCCTTTTTAATCATGCGCAAGATTAGATACCTACTACAAGCTTGAATACTATTTTAAAGTATTAAGCGTAGATAATTAAAATAAAGAATAGCCCATGCATTAATCAAATACAAGGAATTCACATGAGGCCTTTTTATCAATTGATATAACTTGGTATTAAGTGTCCTAGATTTATCCGCGGGTAGGATAAAATAGCTTAAACTATATTTTTTATTTTTCTTAGAAAACTCTAATTCCTTTAAAAAAAAATCGTAGTCATCTAATGTAAGAATGATCTAATATAAAGAAAATAATCCATAGATACAACACTACATGGTCATTTTTATTAAAATCTTATATTTCTTGTTATTTTAATCGAATAAAAAATTAAAGAGAATTTCTAAAAAAAACAACAGATAGAACCGATTGAAGGAATCTTTAAATGAGTTTCCCAAGAGTCAATTTCTTAAAAACAATCGGTATTCCGAAAACAAACATTTCATCTTAAATTTCGTACATTAAATATAGCTTAGCAATGAAGTTGTTTAAAAACTACTTACTTGGTTGCAAAATGATCTTTAAAGCAATCTTTTCCCCTTAGCTTGTAAGGGGCAGGCTTCTTTTTTATCGGCCGTAGCTCGGCTATGCCCTCAAAAAAAGAATCAAGCTTGCTCCAAATCTCTATTTTTCACTACAAGCAGCAATTCTTAAACAACTTCAATCTAAAACATTCTCAATGACTGACTTTCTCCCCCTTTTCCCTCTAAAGATGGTGGTCTTCCCTGGTGAAGAAATCAACTTGCATGTATTTGAACCCAGGTACAAACAATTGATCCGGGAATGCGAAGAAAATGGAGTCACCTTTGGTATCCCTGCTTTCATCAATGATAAAATCATGGAGTTTGGTACGGAACTGAAATTATTATCCGTTGAAAAACGCTATGATAATGGCGAATTGGATATTAAAACAGCCGCCATTGGTTTGTTCCGGATTGATGAATATTATACCATCGCTCCCAAAAAATTATATGCAGGAGCGGACATCATTCGCTTGCAAGAAGAAGACAAACGCGAACCCACGCTAAACAATAAAATTCTGGTAGAGTTAAAAGAATTGTTTCGAATTTTAGGAATTGATAAGAAGCTACCAGAAGCTGCGGAAGATTTTGTTACCCGAGACATTGCACACCATGTTGGATTTTCTATAGAGCAAGAATATGAGTTTCTGTGTTTGACCTCAGAGTTGAAACGACAGCATTGTATCTTTGATCACCTGGATCGTTTGATACCGATTGTACGAGAAATGGAGCGATTGAGATTGAAGGCGCAATTGAATGGACATTTTAAAAATGCCATACCTCCGATGGAAGAATAAGCAGGAGAAGTTTTGTAGAAAAAAAAACCGCCAAGCACCAAGGGTGCTTTTGGACCCGAATAAACATGGTTGAGGAAGCCAAGGTAATTTCAGTAATCTCCCTGTCCTATGACTACGTAAACGCAAACACAGGAGCCGGACAAGTCAACGGCTGGAGCCCGCCCTAGTTTACCCTGAGAGGATCCTCATATTAATAGTGTTGGACCAAAGCTTGATTGGTACCTGAACGGAATTTTTTAAGTTTCTTTATCCAAGTCTAAGACTTGATTGACTCTCTTGCCAATTGGGTGCCAATGTATAGAGAAAAGAATAAACTATCAAGTCTTTAGATATAATTTTGAAAAAATAATCCATCTCCAAAAATCAAGCATAGCAAAACTTACCAAATCCCTAGGTTTCCAAGGAATCTAAAATATTCTTCTACCCTATTGTAGACGAAATGGATATTAAATCTAACTTTACATTTTTAATTTATCAAACTTCTTTCCCAGGAAAAACACCTCATGCAACTCGCTTATCGCGTCTTATACTATCCACTTCAACTTTTATTGCGATTAGGAATCATCTATGTCCTTTTTAGTCTTTGCAGACTGGTTTTTTATCTTGTCAATCTAGATTCCTTTCCTTCTATTTCTGGCCTTGAATTCGGTAGCCTCATGCTCGCAGGATTACGCTTTGACACTTCTGCGATCATTTATGTCAATGCTTTATTCATCTTGAGCTATATCCTCCCCTTTTCCTTTCGGCAAAAGCAATGGTATAAAAATGGTCAACTCTTCTTGTTTTTAGTTTTTAATTTTTTGGCTTTGCTCTTAGAGTTGATCGACGTCGGATTCTATAGCTTCGCTTTCAAACGGAGTGTTGGAAGTGATATACAGATGATCATCAATTCTGCTCAAGTTACTCCTCAGTATGTTTTTGAATATTGGTACCTGACTTTGGTGCTTTTGTTTTTCCTCTGGGGAATGTATTTTTTATATAAAAAAACAGCTTTAAAAGCGCCGAGCATCCATCCTCCATTTTGGAAACATTTGCTGGTCTTTTTAGGGGCTATTCCTATTGGCATCATGGCCGCTCGTGGCGGCTTGCAGTTGAGGCCCATCATGCCCATCACGGCTACGGATTATGTAGAAGACATGCGACTGGCTCCGCTGGTTTCCAACACAACGCTAAGCATCATTTTTTCTGCTCAACAAAAAAGCTTAAGCATTCCAAATTATTTTTCTGCCAAGGAATTGAAAAAATACCACGCTGGTCTACCTCTCAGAGACAGCCTTCCCATGTCTGATAAAAATATTGTGATTTTGGTATTAGAGAGTTTTGGAAAAGAACAGGTGGGTTATTTTAATCCTGGGGAAAAAAGTTTTACGCCGTTTTTTGATTCCTTAGCTGGTCAGAGTTGGATGGCCCAAGAGTCTTTTGCCAATGGCCTCCGTTCGACTCAAGGAATCGTGGCCATCAGTGCGGGGATTCCTTCTTTGATGGAAGATCCTTTGATGTTTTCTGCTTACCAGAGCAATCAGGTTTCAGGACTTGCGAGTCACCTCAAAAAGAAAGGATATACTACTGGATTTTTTCATGGGTCCAATCCTGGTTCTATGGAGTTTGAAAAGTTTGCCAAACTAAGTGGCTTTGAACATTTTTATGATCGAACCGCTTATCCAGATCAAGCAGACTATGATGGCAATTGGGGCATTTGGGATGCGCCTTTTTTAGATTTTTTCGCCACTACTTTAAACGAGTATCAAAAGCCGTTTTTTGCGCATTTCTTCTCCCTTACTTCTCATCATCCGTATGCAGTCGAAGAAGACTTTGCCAAACGATATCCCGACCTTAACATTGTCGATCGAAGCTATTTATATACCGATGAATCCTTGCGACAATTTTTCCAGAAAGCCAGCCAAATGCCTTGGTATAAAGAGACCCTTTTTATCATTACCGCAGATCATGTCGCCCCACCCAAAACACAGTCAGGCAACACCAAGCATGGTCGATATAAAATCCCCATTCTTTTTTACGATCCATCCCATGCTTTTTCGGCTCCCGATCAAAATTTAGTTCAACAAGTCGACATCCTTCCTTCTGTCTTGGATTATTTGCATTACGATGAGCCTTATTCTAGTTTTGGACAAAGCATTTTTGAT